>DAONBD010000133.1:0-1093 GCA_035401345.1 Candidatus Altimarinota bacterium | reverse complement strand
TTTAATTGCATGAGTAATGATTCGCCCGACTACACAGATTTATAGTAATTATACAACAGAAGATTTTCATGTCTGGAAAATACTGTTCGATCGTCAGATGGAAATTTTAACTCCTCTCGTTTCGAAAAGTTATCTGGACGCTTTGAAAACTGTGAATTTCACAAATGACAGAATTCCTGATTTTAATGATGTCAATTCTACATTAAGGAACATCACAGGATGGAATCTGCATGTTGTCCCAAATATCAGTCCGCAAAAAGAATTCTTCGAATTTCTTTCTTTGAAAAAATTTACTGCAACCTGCTGGCTAAGAACTTTTAATCAACTCGATTACATCGAAGAGCCCGACATGTTTCACGATGTCTTTGCTCATGTTCCTTTGTTGAGTAATGAAGCATACTGCAACTTTTTCAAAGGAATCAGTGATATCGCTTTGGAGCACATAAACGATCCGAAGGCAATTGAATTACTTGGCAGAATTTATTGGTTCACTATAGAATTCGGATTGATAAGAGAGAATAATGCCTTGAAAATTTATGGCGCCGGAATTATTTCATCTAACGGCGAAACTAAACATTGCCTTAGTGATGCTTCCGAGAAAATAAATTTCGATGTCAAAAAAATGCTCACAACAGATTTCCGAACGGACATCCTCCAGGATAAATATTTCGTGATCGAATCATTTGATCAATTGTATGATGCATTGCCCGAGATAAAAAGGGAGTTGGAGAATTTATTGTGATGTGGTCAAAAATTAACCACAGAGAACATGGAGAAAAAAAGGGAGAAAAAGAGAAAAAAAATTTATTATAATAACGCTAAATCAAATATCTCTGATCCTTTTTTTTCTTTATTTTTTTCTCCGTGTTCTCTGTGTTGAAAATTTACCGGTCAATTATTCTTCCGAATGCGAAAAGAACGAAACCAACGTATCCGTTTTAATACACCCAACAAACCAACAAACACGACTGGTATCTGAATCAAGAATTGTTTTCCCTTCATTTGCAGAAGCATACTTCAATTCTTTCAAAGCACGGAAAGCATAAACTCTGACAACTGCACTTTTATTTTTTAGTAAACTATATAATTGTGG
>DAONBD010000132.1:0-1151 GCA_035401345.1 Candidatus Altimarinota bacterium | reverse complement strand
AGTTTAATTTTTCTTGAACCGATTTTATCTTTACCGGTAAGACGGGCTAAGTCGATTTTCGCTTTCGCATCATGATCATTTCTGGCGGTATTTTTTTTAGAGAGCGAATTTTGTTTTTTGTTTTCTTTCTGTTTATGCGACAGCAAGCTTCTTTTTATTCTCTTATATTCTTTTATTGCAATCTCATGTTCGTGGGCTTTGCTTTTCATTTCAAGAATTTCCTGTTTAAGCCCTGTAGATAAACCTCCTGGTCGTAAAACTGTATTTGCGGGACGTACAAATAAAGTTGAAGTGCACAGCGAGTCCAGAAGTTCCCTGTCATGACTGATAATTATACCCGTTCCGTTATATGTTTTTAATGCCTTATGAATCAGTTCCTTCGTTGATGAATCAAGATGATTAGTCGGTTCATCAAGTGCAAGTATTTCAGTTTCAAGCCATAGCGATACACCTGTCTGAAAACGCTTTCTTTCTCCATAGCTGAGAGTTTCCCACCTGGAGATCCAGTCATTTTGAATTCCTAACAGAGACATCAATTCACCGGATCTGTTGTCAAGACTGTATAGGAAATCATCTGAATTTTCAGGCGGAAATTCCAATCCTTGGGTGCAGTAAAATGCGGAAGATTTGTTTAATCCTAAAATTTCTCCTCTGGTTGGCACCAGAAGTCCAGTGGCGAGTTTAGCAATTGTAGTTTTACCTGCTCCGTTCGGTCCAACAATACCAGTCCACCCCTCTGAAATTGTTATTGTCAGTCCGGAAACTATAATTTCTGAAGTTGTATTATATGAAAACGAAACATTAATAAATCGCAAATTAACTGATGACATAAATCTCTCCTGTAACCGTAGCGTGCTTAGCCATTATTTAAAATGGCAGGCTGGTTTTTATGAAAGAGAGAATCTTGAATAGTGTAAATTCTCTCAGTTAAATTGCTAATTTCATGTTTGATGTGCTCCTGTTATGCGGATAATTTTAATTAAAACAAATTGTGAGATTAAGTCAATTAAATTTGCTGCTCATTACTCATAATTATTTTAGATGAAAAAGTGAGGCCACGGATGGCCGATTAAAAAGTTTTTGCGCTTTTTGCATATAACGTTTTGCTTATGCGACGTCGCGGCAGTCTTTTCGCCGCGATGTGGCGCATG
>DAONBD010000131.1:0-1254 GCA_035401345.1 Candidatus Altimarinota bacterium | reverse complement strand
AAAATTTCCGCTGAAAACGGACTTATAGCAATTGGATTTTTCTTCTTGTTTTTAATGACTGTTTTTTTGAGTTTCTTGTTTGGATTCAAAAAAATAAAATCGTACGATGAAAAAGTTTTGGCTTATTTAATTTTTGTTTCCATCGTTGGAGCGTTTGCTCATAATATGATCGATTACAACTTCAATTTTCTCGCAAACATACTGCTTGTTTTCGCGCTAATGGCCTTGCTTCGCTCAATTATCGTACAAAATTCTTATTCAATTTTTAAAGAGCCGGATTCATCGAGTAATTTTTTACTTTCTGTGATGACTGCTGTGCTTTTGACTGTTTCGTTGTATGAGGGAGGCATGCTTGTTTTGTCCAAAATTTACTACGAAGATTTCCGAGAAAAGACTTTGTATCCTCGAGATTATTTTTCGAACAAAGTAGCTGAGGCATATGAGAATAAATATGAATTTTTGGCGACTTCCTATGCGTATGAACAGCTTGATTTGAATAGATATGATGCGGATACATTAAATTTAATAGGTGCTATGAATCTGGAGAACGGTAGTAAAAGGGCTTTGAATGTTGCCAATGAATACTTTTCAACTGCGATTGAAATGAATCCTTATAATGACTTTAAATATTACGCAAACAAATATCAGACTTTGAAGGCGTTGGAAATGGAGGATGAATTGAATGATTTTGAGGATGAAGTTGAGCCCTTGCTGAGAACTTATTTGCCACTTGCTGAAAATAATGTTCACTTTACCGCATACACGAAAAGTGCTGATGCTGCGGCGTATTTGTATGAAGAGATTTTTGACTCCGACAAACTACTTCGCATCATTGAAAAACAAAGGGCAAGCAGAAAATAGAAGAAAACTTTGCTAAAACTCAAAATGTTTTTTAAATTTGAGTGGGCATTTAACCATTCAAATGACTGATCAAAACACACCAAATTTAGTTAAGGCCATTTATCCGAAAGTCGAATTGGTGGCTTTTACAAAGGATCCTTATGATATTGCCGTAGCCAGCGCGAGGACTTGTTATAGTTCTCGTTTGATTAAACCTTTTGATGTAACTCAAGGTCAGAGGGAAAGAATCGGTGGGCTGATATATGAAGCCGGTCACCACACTCCTTTTCAACATCCTACTTTTGTTTTCGGAATTTCAGGAGTTTCGCGACACTTTGTGTGGGCGTTTTTGCACAGTCATCCTTTTTTTAATAGTGAACAGCAGTCTCAGAGATATGTAGTTATGGATCAGCC
>DAONBD010000130.1:0-1268 GCA_035401345.1 Candidatus Altimarinota bacterium | reverse complement strand
TTTGTCAATAATCTGAATAGAGCAATTACAACGAGTAATTCACCTGCGGGAGTATTGTTAAGCGATAAAGAAGCCGCAGCACATTTACAAGAGACGATGAAAAATCTGGAGTCGGGTTCGAAGAAACTGGATGAGGATCTTGAAGCGCTTCAACATAATTTTTTGTTCCGAGGGTATTTCAAGAATAAAAAATAAAACATAGAGAACAAAGAAGTAATTTTTTTAAACGCTAAGAGCACAATCCCAATAGCTATCGGGATTGTGCTCTTAGCGTTTCATTCTCTTTTTTCCCCTTTTTTCTTAATGCCCTCCGTGTTTATTTTTTGCGAAACTTTTTAAGTGCATACCTCGTATCTTTATTTCACACAAAAACCAATATGAAATCATCAAAATTTTACCTTCTGTTAATTTCACTACTCTTCTTTGCCGCCTGCGGCCCTACAAAAAAAGTTAGCTTCAATATCATTCAGCCGGCGCAAATCACTTTACCGGCCGATGCACAAACCATTTTATTGGTCGACCGGACGAAATATAAAAGCGCCGCATGGAATACCATCGAAGGCATTTTAACCGGCGAACTTCCGACTGACGACAGAGTTGCTGTTCAAGAAGCAATGAATACGCTCAAAAACAATTTGCTCAATTCACCAAGATTCAATGTGAAAGTATATCCGGAACGTCTGTACGGAAATAGTATGACGGCAGTTTTCCCGGATCCATTGCCATGGGAAAAGATCGATAGTCTTTGTGCTTCCGAACATGCAGACATTGTTGTTGCCATGGAAGTCTTCGATACTGATTTCATCGTTACAAATGGAATACGAGTAAAAAAACGAACCGTTGGCGAAGGAAATAATAAACGTGAAGAAGAATACAATGAATACTACGCACAAGGTGTCGGAGGAATAGATTTTGGAATAAGAGCGTATTATGCAAAAGATCGTTCCATCGTTGATCAGCAAATGTTAACCGACAAACATACCTGGGAAGGGGTTGGAAATTCTCCTATTGACGCAGTTGGCGCTTTGATCTCAAAGTCAAATGCAAATAAATATCTTGCGAATAGTATCGGTGAAAATTACGCTTACAAGATCTCACCGATGCCGGTTAGAATTTCCAGATCATTCTATGGTAAATCAAAGCGCGTTGATGAAGTAGCTGCTGGTTCACGACTAGCCGATGTCAACAAATGGAAAGAAGCGATTGATGCATGGAAGACAGGATTGCAAAAAGCTGAGAAAGAAAAAGACAAAGGTCGACTTGCATAT
>DAONBD010000129.1:0-1279 GCA_035401345.1 Candidatus Altimarinota bacterium | reverse complement strand
CAATTTTAAGGGAATTTTCTTCGCAAAAAATTCACACATATCTGCCCAAAACCCAACGGTCCCTGAGAGAAGTCGAAGGGCGAACGTTTTGAATTTCGAACAACGGGTTAATATATCATATTCTTGCCTCTTTCATTTGCAATCTACCGATTTGGAGTTGTTTGGCATGAAGTTTTCCTTTTAATAGCTCCAGCTAAAAATAAACTTGTTTTTATAGGGTTTTTCAGTTAGAAAGGTTATCTTCACGATAATAGCATTTTTGCATTACAGTTTAAATCATCCTCATTGAAATCTTTACAAAAAGTCGCTTTACAAAAAACATCCGGAAAAAAAAATATTTCAAAGAAAAGCGTTGAAGAAAAGTCATCTGCAGTAAAAAAAACTGATAAAAAATCTAAGAAGAAAAAATCTGCTTTACAAATTAAATCAGTTGCGAAGAAAACTTCTTCAAAGTCTATGACTAAAGAGGAAGCTATTAAAAAAGCGTCTTTCCCAATTGTAGCAATTGGAGCATCTGCCGGTGGACTCGAAGCTATTACCGAATTACTCAAGAATCTTCCTGTTGATACAGGAATGGCATTTATTTATGTTCAGCATTTAAGTCCGGATCATAAAAGTTTGCTTGTTCAAATACTCTCAAAGACTACTGCTATGAAAGTGCAGGAGATCGATAACATGGATCTCATCGAACCGAACAATGTATTTGTAATACCATTCAACAAAGGAATTGAAGTTACCGATGGCCACATAAAATTGTTGCCTCGTTCGAAAACAAGTTCTGTTGTTTCAATTGATGTTCTTTTTTCTTCTTTAGCTGAAGCTCAAAATGACAGAGTGATCGGAGTACTATTGAGTGGAAATGGAAATGATGGAACTTCCGGAATGAGGGATATTAAACACCAGGGCGGATTGACCTTTGCGCAAAATGAAAGTGCTAAATTTCTGAGCATGCCACAATCTGCAATTGCTGCCGGAGCAGTGGATTTTATTTTGCCGCCAAAAGGAATTGCACTTGAACTTATTCATTTAAGTAAACATCCATTTGTAAAAAACAGGAAAATAAAAGTTGAAAGTGAAAGCCTGATAGAAAACGATAATCCTGATCTTAAGAAAATTCTTGATTTACTTCACAAGACTACCGGCGGAGATTTCACTTTATATAAGATGAATACGATCAAGCGGCGGATCGTCAGAAGAATGCTTTTGTACAGGATAAAAACAATTTCAGAATATGTAAAGTTGCTGAATGAGAAAACAGAAGAAGTTGAGATCTTATATC
>DAONBD010000128.1:0-1280 GCA_035401345.1 Candidatus Altimarinota bacterium | reverse complement strand
GGAAATATGCGGTTTCGTTGTACGGTTGCCTTTAGGAAATGTTGCTATAATATTTTAACAGGAGGACACTAAGAAAAAAAGGGAGAAAATAATGAAGCGGTCTTTATGTACTTCTTTTTTTTCTTAGTGATCTTTGTGTTAAAAAAAATAAAAGCCCAACTTTCCAATCTCAAAAAACTACTTCCCGGGTTCCGCATCTGCTCCGCCGATCTTGAACATTCTGGAGATATTAAAACTTAATTTGAAACCGCCTTTTGACCATGAATCCATTGTGTTGACCAGATAATCGTTTTCAAGAATTCCGGAAGCATTGCTGAACATAACTGTGAAAACGTGTCCGCCGGTTTCAACTTCTATTCCCACACCTACTACATCGTAGTGCGGCAATACCAGATCCGGTCTGCCAAATGTATGAGAGTAATCAACAATAACTGAAGCGCTTGGTGTAAATTTCAGACGGAATCCGCCGGAAAGACTAAAAGTATTATTTTCATCATCGGCACTTACAAAGTTTCTATGGATAAAAGTTGGTAAAACAACGACAGAAAAACGCGAGGTAAATTTGCGAGCAAAAATAAGTTGGGAGCAGTAAGAAAAGCGATAAGTATTGGTGATAAAATCTGATGATTCTTTAATTGAGTATGCAATATTTGTGAAAGCGGAAATAGAAACGGGAACTGCATTATCAGTTGTTTGATTTAGAATTTTATATTTGATCAATCCTTCAAGATCTTCATTTCTTTTGGCGCGACTTACACCTATCATCAGATGATCGGTTATGCCATAGTGAAAGCCGATACGAATATCCGCGGACTGATCGATTCCATAAAGGTTGTGGATACCGCCTCCGCTCTCTTGGCCCATATTTCCAAAGAGGTGACTGATTCTTACATCGAGATTATTTTTCCGAACGGTTTCATTAGTGTGAATGTTGATTAGCTTATTCGTTTTGAACATGGCAATCACAGGTTCTCTCTTAACAGGAGATCCTGTTTCCAACATTTTAAGAAGATCTTCCTGTGCAAATCCCACTCCACACGAAACAAAAAAAAACAGAATTAGAGTTGTAATATTTTTCATTTGGTTGAATTTGATTTCTGAAATGGTTTATACTCTAATACAACGTGAACATCAATCACTTCAGCAATATTTTCGAACAACAGTTTTGGCACTGTAATATTAAAATCTTTGATGGCAATTTTAAAATCCGAAACAAGTGAAATTGAATTTCCATTTCTTTTCATTATTCCGGTTAGAGTCATTTCATTTTCTACACCGTG
>DAONBD010000127.1:0-1286 GCA_035401345.1 Candidatus Altimarinota bacterium | reverse complement strand
ACGCCTTCTCTTGCACTACTTCCTCCAATCTCTTTTTCAACCTGTGATTTTGGACAAAGTTGATAAAAGAAATTGTAAGAAGGAAAAGGATCGCAATAGCTACGAAAAGATCATACAAACGCGCGAAGCGAAGGAATTTCGAAAACGGTATAAATGTCTCGGAAAACGCAGTTGCAACTGCAACGGCGACGAAAATTAAAGCCCAAATCACGAAGGCTGCAGGACCGAAATAACGCCTTCTGTAAGCGAAAAATGAGAAATACGCCATAAACGCACAGAAAACAACAACCCCTATTTTTACACCTATGATTTCCATTTAAATAAACGCCAAGAAATAATTTTGAACATAATGATTATACCATCAATAAAAGAAGTTCCCTTATAATTTTCCAAATAAATCGTGTCGATCGGCACTTCCACATATTTTAAGTGATTTTTCGCAGCATTAATAATCATCTCAGTCTCGGCTTCGTATCCTGCAGTAGTCCATCGTAATTTTTCAAAAACACGGCTTCGAAAAGCCCGAAAGCCACATTGGGTGTCGTTGAGTAGATATTTGAAAAGAAGGTTTATTGCGACAGTGAGAAGTTTATTGCCAAAAAATGCTGCAAATATCATGTGCCGTCCAATACTTCTCGCTCCAAATGCAATTTCTAGTTTTGGATCTTTTTGGAACTCTTTCAAAAATCTATCTATGTCCTCAGGCTTATGCTGTAAATCTCCGTCCATAAACACAATCACGTCAGCTTTTTGCTGGATTGCTTTTAATGCCCCGGTTTCGAGGCTTTTGCCTTTTCCCAGGTTGATTTTATGTTTCAGAACGGTGATTTTCGGATCAAACTCGTTGATTATTTTGGAAGTTTTGTCGCGCGATCCATCGTCAACAAAAATTAAATTTGGGATATGTTTTTTTGGAATTTTTTCCAAAAGTTTTTTGATATATTTCGACTCGTTCAAGACTGGTATGACGATTCGGTAATTCATGGTGATTATAAAATGCGAGAATCACTGTACATCAAAAGGTTATTTTTGCTAAGCTGAAAGCCATGAAAAGAGAGAAAAATACAATTTCTGGGAAGTATGCAGTTTTAATTTCAGAATCATCAGTATATACGGATGATAAAGGAAATTTGATCTCCAAAGGCGGAGGCGAAGGGTCTTTTCACAAACTTGGAGTGGCTTTAGCGCAACTTGGATTGAGAGTGAAAGTTTTGGCAATTCAAGAATTTGCAGAGCAAAAAGAACATGAATTTATAGATGGAGTTGAGTATGTGAGATTGCCGGTG
>DAONBD010000126.1:0-1292 GCA_035401345.1 Candidatus Altimarinota bacterium | reverse complement strand
TCTTCCGCACCCGAAATTATTGCAGCTTTTTTCTCTTCAGAACGATAGATAATTCTGTTGTCTACCGTTCCGCTATGGACCGGATTAACATTTTCTCTATAAATGCCCGGCGCCACAATGATCTCGTCCCCAGGTATGGCTAAATTTGCAGCCTCCTGAATTTTTCCAAAAGGATGCTCTTTACTTCCATCTCCGCCGTTAAGAGATTTTGAATCCACATAATATTTCATGTTATTTACCTGAATCCTTTCATTTATAAGATTTCTGTTTCAAACTGCTAATTATCCAGTATATCCATTATGCAGGGCTTTATTAGCGACCTGTTTTTGTAAAATAAGACATACTAATAATATCAGTTCAGCAAGATTCTTTCAACAAATTTACAGCTCAATTCTTATCAGTAACCACTGTAGTCCCAACTGAGGATATATTTTTCTTGTACATCTATGAATTTCCTCAATAAAACACCGAGTTGTTAAAGGCTCGTGCGTCAAAAAAATCCGTGCTGTGCATGAAAAACCCGCTTAAGGACATAGAGTCATGCGATTAAGAGGGTCAATTAAAAAGTTTCAACGTAAACACCTGTTGATGATCATTTTTTAAAACCAAAACACTTTAGTGATCACTTTTTGACATTTTTGATCATCAAAACAATTTGTTGCTAAAAAATGATTATCAAAAAACATCACGACCCTCCGCGATATTGAGCAGTTCTCGAAATGCGTAGACAGCCGGACTTCTTCCTGAGGCATCTTTGATGGTTATTAAAATGTTGTTTTCCCTGAAAACAGATAGTATTCTTCGGGCAGTTGGAGCGGGAATACCAGATGTTTCGACGAAATCGTTACTTTTAAAAATCGGTTTATCGAATATCCAGTCCAGTGCAAGTATAGTGTATTGAGAATGGGTCAGTTGTACCAGTTCTCCTTTTTTACTATTATACAGGTCGAGTATTTCCGTGGCACGCTGTGAATTCAAATTTGCCTGTTCACGAAGCGCAGAAAGAAAAAAAGCAATCCAGTCAGTCCAATTTCCAGCTTTGGATACCTCAAGAAGACGTTCATAATACGTCTCCCTATTGGCTTCAAAAAAATGCACTGACATAAAACATAGGCTGATGGAGTATTCCCTTATTCCATAAAAACAGTGGGATAAGCATTCGTCCAAGTCTTCCATTTCCATCAAGGAAAGGGTGCAACGCTTCAAATTCTGCATGAAGTACTGCAAGCTGTATCAGATGATCAGCTACGCTATCGGTATGGATATATTTTTCAAAATCACTCATTCCATCA
>DAONBD010000125.1:0-1331 GCA_035401345.1 Candidatus Altimarinota bacterium | reverse complement strand
TTATTTATCCGACAAGAATAGATTCAACCTATATTCGATTTCATTCAATTGAAAACAGTGCAATAGATACAAATCTGATGCGTCCATCAGATGTAGGACTTGACTACTCAGAACTTTCTTTAAAAACAGCGAGTGGAGAACTATTAAAAGGGTGGTACATTCCAACCACTGATACTCCGGCTAATACAATACTAATCATCCATGATCTGAATCAAAGCAAATTGATGATGCTTGACCAGATCAAACAACTTCATGATCGCGGAATGCACGTTTGCATTTTTGATTTGCGTGCACATGGCGAAAGTGGCGGTGAAATTTTTACGATTGGAATGCCGGCAGTTGGCGATATGAAATTGATCACAGACACACTGCTTACTTTCCTTGAAACAAAACATATTGTTCTCTTTGGTATGGGCATCGGTTCAGCCATTGCCATGCAATCAGCTGTTTTTGATGGTCGTTGCGATGCCATTGTTTTACAGAGTCCATTTAACAACCTCGACACCTATTTGAGTCGGTACTCCTATAAAAAATGGGGAAATATGAAGTATCTCTGGTATCCGATTTTCAGGAAAAAAGTTGAAAAACTGCTTGAATACCCCGTTAGTGACCTGGACCTCACTAAAATAGCTGCTTTCAACGAGCTCCCTATCCTTTTCATTACTGCCAGCGACGACGATGAAGTTTTCACCTCAGAAACACTTCAGATCTTTTTAGCTTCGGCTTCGCAGAAAAAAGACTTATTTTTGGTCAAGAAAGCTGACCATAACAATATTGCTTTGGTTGGCGGTGAAAAGTATTACAACCGAATTTCCAATTTCATAAATACGGTTCTGCCTAGAGAACCAAAAAAAACACGCTATAAAAAATTAGCTTTCAATGATTACGAAAGAAACAATTGACAGAATTTTCGAGACCGTCCGAATAGAGGACGTGGTTGGCGATTTTGTGCAATTAAAAAAGCGTGGAGTGAATTATCTGGGCTTATGCCCATTTCACAATGAGAAGACTCCTTCTTTCAATGTAAATCCCGTACGAAATATTTATAAGTGTTTTGGCTGTGGTAAAGGTGGCAATGCCGTCAACTTCATCATGGAGTTGGAACATTACACTTATCCTGAAGCGCTGAAATTTTTAGCAAAAAAATACAGCATTGAAATTGAAGAAAGCGTTCCTGATCCGAAGGAAATAGAATTACGGGATGAACGTGAAAGTCTTTACATATTAAATTCATTTGCATCAAAAACTTTTGCGGAAAATCTTTTCGACAATGAAGAAGGAAAAGCGATTGGTCTCTCCTATTTTCATGAACGAGGATTTAGCGACGAAAC
>DAONBD010000124.1:0-1381 GCA_035401345.1 Candidatus Altimarinota bacterium | reverse complement strand
TCCAAATACAAACTTGGGTTTGCACACTTGGTATATGATCCGGCTACGAGTTTTGTTTCACTGAAATCGACTTTTAATGTTGCTAATGTTCCAGGAATTTTTCTTTCGAATGGTGTTCGTGATGTGAATGCATTGTGTAATTCCATCACCAAATTTTTGAATATTTCAAATGCTTCTTTGTATGCAGGATCTTTGAGTTTTGAAATGTCTTTGATCACTTCTGTTAATTTCTGATAATTTTCGTTTGTCATAATTAACACCAAAGCATCCAATGAAAGCATTCTTTGTGTGAATTTTGATTCCAAGAATTCTTTGTCTGATTCCAAATTTGGAGTTGGATTTACGATCTCCATCAAAATTCTTGCGATTGCTTTTTCTTCGTCTGTTTTAGCATCATTCATGTAGTCCTTCATTGTTCCTTCCAAGAATCCAAAATTATGGACTAAATCAGCGAAATGGAATTCATCGGAATAGTTTAGCGTTGTCGCCATTGCTCCCACTTGTTTTCCTTTTTCCATGCGTTTTGATCCTGAGAAGAACTCGGCTCCGTCCGGAATAAGTTCCATTCTCATTTTTCTGAAATCGAAATTTGGATCTTTCAGCTTATTTAATAGGTCGCTAAACATGTCGTCGAATAATTTCACGCATAATTCTTGTGCCGATTTCCCGGGTTTCGGTTGAACTTTTTCGTATGCACTTTCAAATTTTGGTAAGAATACTTTGTCTCTGATGAAGTCTCTTCTTCTTATCAGGGATTTTGTTAATCTTTCGTTGATTTTCTTCATTTGTTCAGGAGTCAATTTTGCTTCTTTTGCGCCTTTGTAGAATGTGCTGAATGACTGATCTTCGATTTCAAGAATTAATATGTTGAGTAATTTTTCGTTACCTTTTTTAAAAACGTCCAAATTATCTTTTAACCCAGCGTCTTCCAACATTTTTTTATTCTCAGGTTTTTTCAAAAGGTCGATTATGTTTCCTCCGTCACCCATGATTTTTGCGACTTCAGCCATGAATTTGGCATTTCCAAGTATCGCTTCTGTTTTTGTTAGAAATTCTTTCGTCACAGGTATGTCATAATCTTTTTCAAGCATTCTCTGGCCTCTTTCATTCAAAACGTCTTTCATGCCTTTCACTAATGTCGCTTTTTGATCGACTCCCGCTTGATCGAGTCTGCCTGATAGGTCTGGTTGTTTATTCAAATAATTTTCTATGACTCTCTTATCTGCATCTGAAAGATAGTTTGGATTTTCAGTTAAAAATCCTGCTACTTCAAATATATTTGAGCCTGCTAGTGCCGTATCAACACCGGCTTTTCGATAAAATCGTTCGTGTTCCATGAGTTTGACTAGTTCGTATGGAGCGTTTGCCTCAATCCATCTAT
>DAONBD010000123.1:0-1391 GCA_035401345.1 Candidatus Altimarinota bacterium | reverse complement strand
GATTAAGGAAAATAGAAGTGACTCGAGAAAACCTTTAATATATACTTGTTTCAAGTTAATTCTCTTACACATGCGATTCGACATACTCACAATTTTTCCGAAAATTTTCGACTCATATTTTGATGAAAGCATCACTAAACGCGCCAGAAAAGAACGCATAATAGACATATACATCCACGACATCCGAGAATTCAGCAAAGATAAACACAAAAAAGTCGATGCGAGAGTTTTCGGCGGAGGGCCGGGAATGCTAATGACTCCACAACCATTATATGACGCAATATTTCATATCAGAAAATTCAATCGCGGACCTGTCATATTCCTCACTCCAGACGGAAAAATTTTCACTCAACGAATAGCGGAAAAAATCGCTAACACAATAATCAAAGAAGCGAAAAAGGATGAAAAAGACCGCCGTAAAAACACGCCTCAAAAAGGCAACCCAAAGCCAAAATACGGACTTGTTTTCATATGCGGTCGCTACGAAGGGATCGACCAAAGAATTCGCGACAACTTCGTAGATGAAGAATATTCAATAGGCAAATATGTACTCACGGGCGGTGAATTGCCTGCTATGGTAATGATAGACACGATTGCGCGTCTGATCCCTGGCGTACTCGGCCACGAAGAGTCCTCCGAAGAAGAAAGTTTTTCAAAAGCTCTGAAAAGGAAAAAAGAATACCCGCACTATACTCGCCCTGAAAATTTCATGGGATACGAAGTTCCAGACGTTTTAAGGTCTGGAAACCACGCCAAAATAAAAGATTGGCGCATGCGAAAAATTAAATAAAAATCACCTACAAATAATCAAACCTCATGCATCGCAAGAAACTTGAAAACATATATGAAGAATTTCATTCAGGCCCGGAAGGACTGAAAGACGATCAAGCAAAAGAAAACTTAAGATTATACGGCCCAAATCAGATCAAAACCAAACAAAAGAAGCCAATTATAATTTCTTTTTTGGAAGAGTTTTTTGATTTAATGGTAGTTATTTTAATTATTGCTGGAACCATAGCATACGCATTCAAAGAAACTACGGACGCAATAGTAATATTCGGAATAGTTTTATTAAACGCGACAGTAAGTTTCATCCAAAAACATAAAGCTGAAAATGCAGTTGCGGCATTACAAAAAATGGTAGCCCCAAAAGCAAGAGTAATAAGAAATGGGCAACAAATAGTCATTGAAGCACACCAAGTCGTTCCGGGAGATATTATAATACTTTCACCCGGTACGATTATATCAGCAGATGCAAGACTCATAGAAGCAAATCAACTCGAGTGTAATCAGGCAATTTTAACTGGAGAATCAGAAGCAGTCCCGAAAACAGTAGTTACATTAAAAGGCAAAAACGTTCCAAAAATCGAGCATTCGAACACAGTATTTAT
>DAONBD010000122.1:0-1428 GCA_035401345.1 Candidatus Altimarinota bacterium | reverse complement strand
ATGCTCCTCGATGATGGCGGGGATCTCACTCAAGTAATGCATGAGAAATATCCGGAATTACTTGCTGATGTAAAAGGTGTTTCTGAGGAAACTACTACAGGAGTTCACCGTTTATATCAGATGTTTGAGCAGGGTAAATTAAAAGTTCCGGCAATAGATGTTAATAACTCTGTTACAAAATCTAAATTCGATAATTTATATGGATGCAGAGAGAGTCTTGGTGACGGCATCAAACGCGCAACAGACGTGATGTTTGCAGGAAAAGTCGCAGTGGTAGCTGGATTCGGAGAAGTTGGAAAAGGGTCAGCACAAGCGCTAAAAGCACTCGGCTGCAGAGTTATAATTACAGAAGCCGACCCTATCTGTGCCCTCCAAGCTTCTATGGAAGGATACGAAGTCACAACTATGGATGAAGCATGCAAAAATGGAGATATTTTCGTCACCGCGACTGGTTGTTGCGATATCATCACACGAGCTCACATGGACCAGATGAAAGACGAAGCTATCGTCTGCAATATCGGCCATTTTGACAAAGAAATTGACGTTGCAGGAATTCGAGATTTGAAATGGGAGGAAATCAAACCGCAGGTACATCATGTGATTTTCCCTGCGGATAAAAACTTTCCAAATGGCAAAAAAATCATCCTTCTAGCAGAAGGTCGCCTTGTAAATCTTGGCTGTGCGAACGGTCACCCGAGCTTCGTAATGTCTAATTCATTCACGAACCAGGTCCTGGCTCAAATCGAGCTTTGGACGAATACAGCAGCATATCCGATCGGCGTCTATCGTCTGCCAAAGAAGTTGGATGAAAAGGTCGCTGAGCTACATTTGAAAAAATTGGGAGTTAAATTGACGAAATTGACTCAGAAACAGGCAGATTATTTAGGAATCCCTGTAGAGGGGCCTTTTAAGCCGGATTTTTATAGGTATTAAAAAGCAAAATGAAAATCGTTTTTATAGCTGATGCTATCGATAACCAATCTGCTGGAGTTCATTTCTACACAAAAAACCTCATTGAGGCGCTTTTGAAAATCGAGACACTTTTGAGTGAAGATAAAAAAAATGAATATATTTTCATTCATCATAAAGAAAATCCTTTTTTCAAAAATAAAACTCACTTCATAATTCCAAGTAAATTAGGATTTGGCAGAGAGACCTATCGCAGAGTATTTCGCATCCCAAAATTAATTAAAAAACTAAAGCCTGATATAGTCGTCGAGCCATGCCACATCGGACCTTTTAATTTGCCGAAGGAAATCAAACGCGTGACTATCATACAAGACATAACTCCTGTGCTATTTCCTGAATTTCATACAAAAATAAGTTCATTCATTCACAAATTTCTACTAGGGCCTGTGACAAAAAATGCCGATCTCCTACTGGCACCTTCCGAAAATACCAAACGCGATATTCAAAAAATATATGCGC
>DAONBD010000121.1:0-1439 GCA_035401345.1 Candidatus Altimarinota bacterium | reverse complement strand
AGAAGAAATAGCATGTTCTCCCCTCCTGTTGCCGATACTCCTGAATTACTTGAAATCCATTATAATTATGTTGAAAGCATGGTCCCTGAGAAAAAAATATTTACTCCACGAACACGTAAGATCGTCAAGATCTGGCGTAAGTATGGGTTGATCGGTCTGGCAGCTTTGACACCAATTATGCTCTCAATTCCGGTCGGAACATTTTTTATGACTCGTCTGGAGAAAAACAAAAAGAAAATAATTTTCTATATGTTCGTTTCAATCACCTCATGGTCACTTTTGATAACAACAATATTTCAATTAGCGCACGTGAGAACACTCCACGAAATCTTACAATAGCAAATAAGCAGTTTCGCAATCCGCTGTGCCTACAGCGAATTCCGCCAACCGAATTCCGCAATCCGCAATTATTCTTCAACTATAATCCTTGCCTTGAGAAATTACAAACACATTTTCTTCGACCTCGATCACACCCTCTGGGATTTTGACAAAAACTCAACTGAAACGTTATTGGAATTATATAACAACTACAATCTTGCCGGTCTTGGTGTAAAAACATTCGAAAGTTTTCATGCTGCATACAAGGACAGAAATGAAATGATGTGGGATGAGTATCGTTTAGGCAAGATCGACAAAGCAACACTTCGCGATAAACGATTTACGTTTACCTTTTGGGATTTAGGACTGGATCCTGAAACAGCACCTAAAGGACTTTCAGAGGATTATATACGAATGAGTCCTGCACGAAAACATCTGTTTCCACATTCTCATGAAGTACTGACATATTTAAAAGAAAAATACAAATTACATATTATCACAAATGGGTTTGAAGAAGCACAGCACATTAAACTTGAAGCATCCGATCTGAAAAAATATTTCGAAGAGATAATCATAAGTGAGCATACAGGATTCAAAAAACCTGACATCAGAATTTTTGAGTACTCGGCAAAACTTGCGAAAGCACTTCCTGAAGAATGTATAATGATAGGTGATGGATTAGAAGTGGATGTGCTTGGCGCACTTGCTGCCGGATGGGACGCAGTATTTTTCAATCCACACGGCACATCACACTCTGAAGAATTAAAATTTGAGATCGCTTCTCTTGATGAATTAAAAAAGATACTTTAAAAAATTGCTGCAATAAAAAAGCGGTTGACTACCAGGTAATCAACCGCTTTTTTTATTTGTGAAAATAATTATTTCACGTCTGTCCCAGATTTAGGAGCATCATGAGAACATGATTTACTTGCTTTAGCGCAAGATGCTTTTTGTTCAGGTGTGCAAGCTTTAGCTTCTTTGTTGTTTTTGCAACAAGATGCATTTGGCTTTGCACAACAAGATGATTTTTCTGTTGCAGGAGATTCTTTTTTATCAGAAGCAACTTTAGCGTCTTGAGCGAAAGTGTTTACTGAAAGGAAAGCTGTGAAAGCTACCAGGGC
>DAONBD010000120.1:0-1442 GCA_035401345.1 Candidatus Altimarinota bacterium | reverse complement strand
CAGCAAATACGGTACGTTGACGAGTGAAGAAATCGTTTCCTTTGAGGTAATTGACACCCCAGAAAAGGACGGCAATTCCAACAACCATGATCAATCCTGTTCTTATTTCTCTGGAAAATTTCATAAATATTTCTTCTCTACTTTAATAATTAATATCAGTCGAAACTGCGTCTAAAAGTAACTAAATTCCTTTAGTCACGCTCCGAATAAACTGCTACTTCTGTTTTGAGATTTCAACAGCTTCTTTATAGCTTACTTTTTTACCATTGCTAAATCCGACTACAAAAGCATCTTTAAACCCTAATTTCCTGACCTTACTTTGTAAGTTAACGGCATCATCCTGATCTTCGATCTCGCCTGTTGTATACTTATACGTTTTTCCTTCTTTTACTTCACGTATATCTTTGAGTCCTTTGAATTTAGAACTTGTCTTAGACATTTTCACCTGAGAAACATAAAACTGTACTGCCCAAAAGAAATCCGTTTCTTTTTCAGGAACAGTTGAATCGACTGTATCGTCAGTTACTTGAGGTTTGACGTCTTCTTTTACATTCTTCGAATCGGCAGTATCTTCAGGATCTTTTACTGATCCTTCATTTTCTGATCGTCCGGTTTCGACAGAATGCTTGTATGACTTGAATGCTTTAAAAATTGCATTTGCTGTTTCATCCTGACCTTTTTCGGAAGACAAATATTTTTCTTCGTCAACGTTAGATAGAAAACCGGTTTCAATTAACACACTGGGCATAGTCGTTTTATAAAGAACAAGAAAGCCGGCTTGTTTAACTCCTCTACCACTTCTTCCTTTCACTTTCATTTCCTGTTGGATGTGAGAAGCCAATTTCAGACTTTGATCAAGAAAGGTATTTTGATAAAGTGAAAAAATGATATTCGCCTCCGGACTATTTGGATCGAAGCCATCGTACTTTTTTGTGTAATCCTTTTCGAGCAAAACAACATCGTTCTCACGTTTTGACACTTCCAGATTGGCTTCACTCATGTGAAGTCCCATAACCCAAGTCTCTACGCCGGAAGTGGCTTCATTGCATTCTTCTTTTTTCTTCTTCTTGTTATAGTAACAAGCTGAATTGCAGTGGATACAAATAAAAAGATCGGCTTTGGCGTTATTAGCGATATTTGTCCGTTCATTTAATTCAATGAAAACGTCAGTTTTGCGAGTATAGATTACCTTTACATCAGGAAATTTCTCCGAAATAGCTTCACCTAGTTTAAGCGCAATATCTAAAGCAATGTCTTTTTCCTTCGACTTTTTACCCAAACATCCGGAATCATGTCCACCGTGGCCGGCATCAATAACAACACGAGTAATACCAAACGGTTTAGTTTTGGGAGGATTAAAGGAGCTCAGTATCAGAATCGTTGAAGTAAAAACGACGATTCGTAAAAGATAAAAAGGCAGAAGTTTTTTTTTGTTTAGTTTT
>DAONBD010000119.1:0-1513 GCA_035401345.1 Candidatus Altimarinota bacterium | reverse complement strand
AGTTTTCCGCCAGAGTCTTTGTTGCTAGGATCGTCTGAGTAGTATTTTGCTACGTCTGTGAACGTCTTGCCTTCTTTTAATTGAGCTTCCGCTTCTTTTGCTCTTGTTAGAGCTTCTTCTTTTGTTCTTGTAATTTCATCTGATGCGTTAGCGGCGTCTTTGTATGCTATTAAAATATGACTAGCTTCAACTTTTTTGTCTTCTCTTACTTCTTCACGAACATCTACTAATTTTAGTATTCCGACAGCTGTATTTTCTTGAGTTTCGCCTGCGTCGTTGATGATGTATGTTCCGCCGATTGAAACCAATGTGTTTCGGACTGTTCCTGCGGCCATGGATGAAACGGCTGTTTTGATCGCTTCAGGGGTGATTTCATCTGCAAATTTGTAGTCGGCGGTTTCGTATTTTACTCTTGATGGATTTATTAATGCTTCTTCTCTTCCGATTGCCGCAAAATTTTCACCGTTTTTTGCTAAAATTTTATCCAATACTGTTTGTGCAGTTGCTCTTATTTTTTCGATTTCTTCAGGGTCAACTTCGTCTTTTCTTTCTTTGAATTCAAGTTGAATTGTTTT
The DNA here is from genome assembly GCA_035401345.1 of Candidatus Altimarinota bacterium. GTDB lineage: Bacteria > Patescibacteriota > Gracilibacteria > UBA1369 > LOWO2-01-FULL-3 > DAONBD01. The sequence continues at coordinate 938 of DAONBD010000119.1, read as the reverse complement.
TCCAACCGTATCTTTTGCTTTTTGAAGACTTACTTCTTTTTTCTCATCTAGAGTGATTGTCTCTATGTCTTTGTTTTCACCCAAATATTTCACGACGTCTTCTTGAGTGATTATCGCGGTATTTGCTAATTCCACAATTATGTGAGTTTCATCTCCGACTGACGATGTGTAGATATTTGGTTCAGCTACTCCGAGTCCGTTTACACGTTTATTGATTACTTCCAAAACTCCGTCGACGATTTTTTCTCTGTCTTCTTCAGGGACTGATCTTAGGTCAATTTTGTAATCCAGTTGTGATCCACCTTGCAGATCCAGTCCTAGATTTATTTTTTGATCGCGCAATGCTTCAGGGAAGCGAAGTGCGTTTTGTACGCTGTTTGGTGCATCGAATAGCGCGAGGACAAGTGTTATACCTAGTATCGCGATTACTTGCCATGAGAAGAATTTCTTTAACATTGTAGAGAGGTTAGATATATGAGTCCGGGACTCTACTATAATGGGTAGCCGAGTTTGGGACTTAAGTGTTTGCTAATTTCTTGTCCAATTCTTCATTGTTTCCTTTCCCTGTTCGTCCGTAGTCGTCGTCGAGTTTTACGACATCTTCAAGGTCTGGAGTCGATACCTCCAATACCGTTACGTCCTCGATTGCCTCGAGGCGGTGGATAGTATATGGAAGGACGTCCATTTTGTCACCTTCGTTTAAAATTTTCTCTTGCAGAGAGTCCTGATTTGTTCCGTATGTAAATCGTGCTTTTCCCTTGAGAATGTACTGAGTTTCCTCTTTTTTCTCGTGGTATTGAAGGCTGTATCTGTGGCCTTTTTTTATTTCAACCGAAAAACAGCATGGTCAATCGCGATTGCCGCGCTTGCCTCCATCATTTTTATCGGTTTTCTGTTCAGCCAAAGCATACTCTCATTTGTACCCAATTCGATCGATT
>DAONBD010000118.1:0-1601 GCA_035401345.1 Candidatus Altimarinota bacterium | reverse complement strand
CCTGATCATATTTCTTTCACTTTTAATTTTCTTATTCAAGAATAAAAAAAGCAAAGGTTTTATTTCGAAGTTTACAGTGATCTTAAAAGGAATCGGAGATGGAATGGTTTCTGTCAAAAGAATGAAAAAACCGTTTCAGTTTATTTTTCATACAATACTGATCTGGGCTATGTATTTCATGATGTCTTATCTCTGCTTTTTTGCTTTACCTGCAACTTCACAGTTAAGCTGGCATGCAGGTTTGTTTGTATTAGTAGTTGGCGGTTTAGGTATGAGTGCGCCATCTCCCGGAGGAGTTGGATCCTATCATGTTTTGGTCGCTGCAGGATTATATCTTTATGGCATATCGGACCAGGATGGAAAAACTTTCGCAACATTGATGCATGCCTCACAAACCTTGGTGGTGATTGTATTCGGAGCATTATCTTTCCTATATTTATTCCTCAAACAAAAGAATGGAACCGCTAACGCATCTTGATATTATAAAACGAAAAGTTGTTGATCTGAACCAACTTCAGCATTTGATTTACAGATGGCGTTTTTTATCAAAAAAGATAGTTTTCACCAATGGATGCTTCGATATTCTGCATTTAGGTCATATAGATTATCTGGCAAAAGCGTCAGATTTAGGAGATATTTTAGTGCTGGGAGTCAATTCTGATGCCTCCACCAGAGGATTAAAAGGCCCGAATCGCCCGATTAATAATGAAGAACAAAGGTCTGTTTTGCTTGCTTCACTGCATTTTATGGACGCAGTCATCATTTTTGACGACCCAACACCCATCGAATTGATAAAAATCGTACGTCCGGATGTTTTAGTGAAAGGTTCTGACTATAATTTGAGCAACATCGTCGGAGCCGATATCGTTCAATCTTATGGCGGACAAGTAAAAACCATCGATTTTTTGCCGGGTTACTCAACGACAATGATCGAGGAAAAAATTATTTCCGGCAGAAAGTAAATCTTGAATCAATAATAATTTTATATTTACAATAAAGAATAAAGAATGAAACCAATTCGACAATTTTCGGGACTCGTATTATTGCTATGTTTTGTAGCATTGTACTCCTGCTCTAAAGAAGAATACTTCAAATCTGAGTCAGGTATAAAAAAACAATTAGAAGGTAGTTGGAGTCTTATTCCAATTCCCCGGACTAATCCGGATCAGAACTGGGCATTTGACAATAATGACAAAATGACCAGAAGTGAATTAAACGTAAATTACACGGGCGATTTTACAGTGAGCACTTCACTTACTAAAGCTGAGATCAAACTTGAGAATTTCACTGTCGTTTCCGGTTCGTTCGACTATAATGGAACATGGGAAATCGTTCAACTGGATGATGATTTTCTTATCATCGCCAATGACCGGGAAGGAACTTCAGGTATAAAAGAATTAGAATTCACTAAGAAAAAATAATACTTCACACAGATATTTAATGATGAGCCAATTCCGGAAGGGGTTGGCTTTTTTTCAATCATTGTTGTACGATAAAATTATTTTCATTAGAAAGTAGTTACTTGAATTCAAGCTGTTACCTTCAGTTTTTCTTTTTTTGTTTGCCCAAAAAAAGAAACAAAAAAAGGGCACCACGCGCAC
>DAONBD010000117.1:0-1618 GCA_035401345.1 Candidatus Altimarinota bacterium | reverse complement strand
GAAACAGTCTTGTAGCTCACTGCGTCCAATTTACTTAATATTTATAGTGTTATTTTCCAATAAATAGCTTTCCCACGAAGGGGTTGCAAAAGTAGGATAATATTTCTTACTAACAAATGGTTGTGCAATTAATTTATCACGACAGATGTAGTTAACAGCGGTTTTTATTGAAAAATTTCGGAATGCGGATTTCGGATTTCGGATTGATCGGTAGTAATTCAACTGTTTTATTTCAATTAACTCCCTTTTTAGGTCAGAATCGGCCTTCGGCTTTTGATTCGACGTCTTTGATGAGACGAAATAAAGGGAGGGTGCGGACAAAGAAACCGACGAAAAAAGTTGCTAAAATTAACAACGACATCCATCCGATTTCCTGATGTTCCAGAAAAAAAGTCACCAGAACGCCGCCAAGAAAGCTGTAAACCATCAAATAAAGGACCTCAAATTTAACAGCAGCCGATCCGATTCGTTTTTTACGCATGACACGCAAAATCAGCATCGTTATAATTAAAAGCAGGATCAAATACGGCAAATAGGCAGAGTGGCTCATTTTTAGATGTTTAATTGAATATCACATTAATTCCCGCGAAAATAAACAAATTTGTACTCTTATTGTTAAAACTTCAACACCCTTTTATATGTCATCAATTTTAATCACCGGCGGAACCGGACTTGTGGGAACTCGCCTGGCGAAACTGCTTAGTCAGAATGGACATCAAGTCTCTTTGCTCAGCAGATCTTCCGGAAATTCAGAACACAAAACTTTCATCTGGAATCCCGAAAAAAAAATCTTCCCAATAGAAGCTCTTAATAATGTTGATTTCATTGTGCATTTAGCAGGCGCCGGAATTGCTGATAAGTACTGGACGAAAAAGTATAAAGAGAAAATTGTCAGAAGCAGAGTTGATTCTGCAAATCTGATTTTTGAAGTGCTGAAAAATAATCCGCATCAGGTAAAATGTTTCATTTCTGCATCAGCCACCGGATACTATGGTGAAAGCGGCGAAACCTGGGTCGATGAAACCCGACCACCTGCTGATGATTTTTTGGGAAATACATGCAAGGTCTGGGAAAAGTCTGCCATGCAATTTGAAACACTAGGGATGCGTGTCGTTATTCTCAGAACAGGAATTGTTCTGGCTAAAGAAGATGGCGCAGTGAAACCAATGGCGCTTTCGGTAAAATTATTTGCCGGTGCCGCTTTCGGTGATGGCGAACAATATATGCCATGGATCCATCTCGATGACCTCTGCAGAGAATATGAATTCGCAATTACCAACCAATCGCTCCACGGTGCTTATAATGCTGTTGCACCATCTCCGGTAAAAAATTCTTTCTTTATAAAGACATTAGGAAAAGTTTTGCATCGTCCGATCTGGCCAATCAATATTCCGGGATTTGTTTTGAAAACAATTCTTGGCGAAAAAGCAGTAGTCGTATTGCAAGGACAAAGAGTAACGAATGAAAAGATCAGACAGGAAGGGTTTGCTTTCAAGTATAATGATGTGAGAGTGGCGCTGGAAGAGGTTTTGAAAAATGAAGTGGAGTGAAGTGGAATTTCATAAAAAAATAAACACTGAGAGCACAAGATCACAATGAGAACACGGAATTATCTATG
>DAONBD010000116.1:0-1630 GCA_035401345.1 Candidatus Altimarinota bacterium | reverse complement strand
TTTGTATTCGTCATCTCTCGTGCTTGCCACATAATATCTGCCTGATTTTGAAAGTGTTATTTTTACCCCGGCTTTAAAAGTTTTTTCGGTTTTTCCTTTTGAATTTTTTATCATTAATTTCTCATCGCTTCGCAGTATCGGAGCTTCGTTAAATGAAATTTTTACACGCATTGTTCCACCATCATCTTCTTCCAATTCAGAATTCTTGACTGACTTATTTGGATCTATTGCATATGCTTTGGCTGATGAACTTTTTGAAATTGTTGAAGTTGAAGTTTTTGTAGTCGAAGTTTTTGTTGAATTCGTCGTAGTTGTTGAATTTGAATTCGTCCTAGTTGAATTTGAAGCAATTATTTCTACGGGGAGCACTTTGTAGTCACCAAGTTTTTTGCTGCTGTTAATTACTGGTGCAAATTCCAAATCGATATCGGCGGCCTGATTTTTCGCTTTTATTTTAAATTTAAAAGTTGCTGTTTTACCTGATTTCGTCACACCATCTTCGGCATTAGCTAGACGAATACCAATCCTATCCGGAAATTCCAAAACCTCACGATATCTCGTTGTACTGGATAGCGTTAAATACGTGTGCTCGTTCCAGTCCAATTTTCCAGTGTTTTTGAATTTGATTGTTAATGTTTTTTCTTCTCCGGCTTTTAATGATAGTTTTGAAATATCGGATTTGTCTATGTATGAGTAATCTTCTTTATATTTACTTGAGGACGATGAACTTTTCCCCATTAAATTTTTTGCCGTCCTAGCTATTGTCGCAAGTTTTTTGTCCAGATTTTTTCCCGGGCATGCTGTTCTCATCACGTCATTGTGCCCCATTACGTTTGGAGTTCGCTCTCCTCTAAATGAGCTTTTCCCCGTCGGATCTATGTCTAGTTTTTCTGATTTTATCGCTATTAATTTTGCCAATGAATCCAATACGGCACTCGGGACCCTATCATCTTCAAAATTCCCCAAAACAGCGATCCCAATCGATCCTATATTTCCCGGGCCCGCATGTCCTCCTACAACTCCATCTCCTCCGGCTCTTCCTTCATATACCCTTCCTTCCTGATCGATAATATAATTATACCCAATATCTCCCCACCCTCTCGTGACGGCGTGGTAATAATATATATTTCTGATTGCCTGTTTCGGATTATCCAAATCTTTTGTTGTAGCGGTGTGATGTACGATAAATTTCGTCACAGCTTTTGGATATTCGTAGGGCCATTTGTATGTATTTCCTGAGGAGTCTTTTTTCACTGTTTTTACTATTTTCAGCTCATTACTAAATTCTTTTCTGAAATCTTCATCGATCTGAATCAATTGAGGAGTCGAATCGTTATTCGATAAATATCTATATGATTCATTCGCGCCCCATTCTTTCCTTGTTATTATATCGTCCTCATTATCAAAATAACTTTTTGCTTCAACTGTTTGGAGTTGAATATTTGCAAATATCATCGCTATTCCCAGTAATGTTGAAACTAAAGTTTTTGTTAATGTATTTTTATGCATTTTTGTTCATATTAAAGTGCGGTTATTATATCAATTTTTCCGTTGTTTATATTAAGAGTATCTTGACACTTTATCTATCCGGTCTTATAGTTCTCCCGCTAACCGCCTCGGAATACAGAGG
>DAONBD010000115.1:0-1635 GCA_035401345.1 Candidatus Altimarinota bacterium | reverse complement strand
CACCGATCACTCCTTCACCTTCTACCTGACGATTTGTTGCATTTGAATCGATGATGAACCAGTTGCGTCGACAAAGTCGTATGGAGTATTCACTGTTATTAGTGATTGTTATTCTGTATGCAAAAATGTGTTGACTTTGATCGGCATTACTTTGATCCGGTCTGTAGTATACTTCTACACTTACTTTAACGCCTGATGTTACCTGAGTAATCATATATCCTTGAATTATGAATCAAATATATAAAACGTAAAAAATTAAACGTAAGATTTTTGACAAACTATCGGATTTGGGAGGTAAATCGATGTTAATTGACTATAAGATGACAATGAAAAAAGGGAAAAACGCGGATTTTGGACCGGGATTGTTGGGATTAATCAGATTTACTGGATTCTGTGGTCTGTAAGATTTTTGGTTAATTTGAATTTTGAATTCAGAAGTGAAAACATTGATGCTATAAAAATGGACCAGGATTGTCGGGATTAACCAGATTTACTGGATTTCAGGGTGTGTAAGATTCGTGATTAATTTGAAAAGGAAAATGAATTAAATAAAATAAAAAACAAAAAATACGACTACAGAAACAAAAATCAATAACTCGATAAACGCTGCGAATCTGGTGTTTCTCAACGTTCGTCGGTTCGATTTTTTACGGCTGAGGTAGACCTCAAGAGTATTATGCGCAGTGACCATTAATAGTGCAATATAAAAAACTATTCCATTGCGGTCAACTGTTCGAAGACCTCTTCCCACTCTTTCGTGATTTCTTTCAGGATTGTTTCGTGGTGATTGAAATTTTCCATCGCTTTCTGGAATTTTTCGGCATTTTGGTAGATTTCAGGGTCTCCGAGGTGCTTTTCCAGGTCTTCTTTCGTCTTTTTGGCCTTTTGTAGGTTTTCCTCCAAAGTCTTAAAACGGGTATCTAACTTCTTTTTTAACTTCTTCTGGTCGTCACTTTGCTCGACTTTCTGCTCAGCTTTCTTCTTTTCTTTCTCTTTCTTTACTGTGTCAGATTTGGTCTTATCAATTGCTTTCTGCTCTTTTTGACGTTGCTCTGCCCAGTATTCATATTCATCATAAGGCCCCAGATATTCTTTTACTTCCTGATTCTCTATCCACCAGATCTTATTTGCAACCTGCGACAAAAAGAACCGGTCGTGAGATACAATAATAAATGAACCTTCATATTCTGCAAGTACCTGAATTAATATTCCGACCGATTGCATGTCAAGGTGATTCGTTGGCTCATCGAGAATTAAAAAATTCGCTTTACTCAACATCGTCTTCGCCAAAGCAACGCGTGACTTCTCGCCTCCTGATAAAACTTTTATCTTCTTGAATACTTCATCACCGGAAAATAAAAATGCTCCAAGTATTGAACGCAACTCTACATCTTTTTTAGTCGGTGCAAACTCTGCTAATTCTGTGATCAGATCATTATTCAGATTCAAACTTTCAAGTTGATGCTGTGCGAAAAAAGATGTCACAACGTTATGTGTCGGCTCATGCTTTCCAACAAAAGGTTCCGAACCGAAGATCATTCGCAACAACGTTGACTTACCTCTACCGTTGGCACCGATCAATGCGATCTTATCGCCACGAAGAATTTTCGTTTCTGTATTGTGGAGAATTTTCAG
>DAONBD010000114.1:0-1654 GCA_035401345.1 Candidatus Altimarinota bacterium | reverse complement strand
AAACATCATCTCTTTTTATATATTTTTCAAGATTATGGATGATGTGGTTAATGGAGACTGGCTGACAAAAATAGACGATCTTTCTGTGAAATTTATAGATTCAATTTCAACGCCGTTACTAACAAAAATAATGGATGTGACTGTGATCCTTACAAGTGCTTATGTTTTTGCGGCGATAGTGTTGGCTTCGATATTTATTTTGATTTGGAAAAGAAATCACATGCAAGCGGGAGTCTTCACGGCGAGCATAGGTTTTACAGCTCTCGGAGTATATGTACTAAAAGAATTAATAGAACGCCCACGGCCTTTTGAAGCTCTTATAGAAATCAGTGGATTTAGTTTCCCGAGTAGTCATGCGGCCCTTTCAGCGGCATTTTTCTTATTAATTATTTACGCATTCAGGCGCAGATTCAAAAACTGGGCACTTAGAACTTTATTCATTTTCATAAATTTATTTTTAATAGCATTGATTGGATTTAGCAGACTATATTTTCACGTTCATTATTTCACAGACGTGTTGGCCGGATTTGCTTTTGGAATATCATCTGTGACATTTTTTCTTTTAGCTTTTAAATTTGCACTTTCCCAGATTGAATCTTGGAAAAAATACAGAAAAAACGCTGACATCACAGGGTAAAAAGAAAACATTTTGATTAAAAGGATAAATTTGTTGACTATGTTTTAAGGCGGCTATATAATCCTAGTAGATTAATAGGAATTACAAAAGTTAACAAACATTAAAAATCTTCGGTATAATACATTTCAGGAGGGATCCGGGATGCGTGAAAGCGCATAATCCCGGGTTCCAAACCAGAATATAGAAAACAATAAAACATTAACAACAAAAAACATGAAACACGAACTACTGCCCCTCAACTACTCATACGACGCTCTCGAGCCATACATCGACGCGGCGACTATGGAGGTGCATTACTCAAAACATCACCAGAAATATCTGGACAATTTCAACGCAGTTCTCGAAAAACATCCTGAATTGCAAGAACTTCAACCTGAAGAACTCTTGAAACAACTTCCAACACTTCAAATCGATGAAGCCGATAAGAAAGCCATCAAAAACAATGGTGGTGGATATGTAAATCACAATTTTTTCTGGAGTATTTTGGGTCCGCAAAAGCAACTCGACAACGCTCTTATAGAAGAAATTACAAAAGAATTCGGCTCAATCGATGAATTCAAAAAACTATTCACGCTATCTGCAGTCGGCCACTTCGGAAGCGGCTGGGCTTGGTTGGTAAGAGACGAAAACGGTAAATTAAAAGTTTATTCTCTCCCAAATCAAGAGTCTCCACTCTCGCTAGGTCACACACCGCTCCTCACTCTGGATATCTGGGAGCATGCGTACTATCTAAAATATCAGAATCGCCGTCCTGAATACGTAGACAATTTCTGGAACGTTTTAAAACTAATATAGGTTAGGGTAGATATAGGATGAGGGGCAAAACGGGATGATCTCCCGTTTTGCTTATATCATCTGGACTTTTGACTCACTTTTCCCTATATTTGACGAGCTTTCAAGGTTAATGCCTTGATACGCAACCGCGGAGAGGTACCCAAGTGGCTGAAGGGGCGGGATTGCTAATCCTGTAGGTCGGTTTCGGCCGGCGCGAGGGTTCAAATCCCTCCCTCTCCGCCA
>DAONBD010000113.1:0-1665 GCA_035401345.1 Candidatus Altimarinota bacterium | reverse complement strand
ATCTCGATGTCAACAATGTCGAATTTTCAAAAAGTATAAGTGATCATATTCAGGACATCATGAAAGTTGAAAGTACAGAGATCACATTACGCTCTATGCTTATGAATAGAAATATACTCACCAGACTTAAATGTTGGCTTGCATATAGGTTTGTAAAAATACTTTTCGTGTTATCGGTAGTTCTGGCAGGAAAGAAAGATGAAAAACAGTAATTAGTTTTAACTCGCCAATCGCTTAACCAAAGTCCTTTTTGCCAATGGAAGAAATGTCTCTTCGAAAGGAATAGAGAGCGAGGTCTCAATAACAAATGTGGCAGGATTTGGAAACTTCTTATTGAAGGAAATGAGATCTGATTTGATCGCTTCGAATGTATTCATGATACTTTTTTCATAGATCGTCAGGTAAGAAAAATGTACACCACGGTATTTTTCTGTTGGATTTTCGAAGATCGTCACTTGGTATTCATACACTTTTGTATCGGTTGAATTGCCTTCCTTTAAGAACACATAACCGAATTCAGAATTCAAAGGCATCAATCCAACGGGAAATATTTTCATGCGGTCTTCGATAAAATCATAGATCTTTTTCCCTTCTCTCAAATAACTTTCCATTTTGGGAATTGAAAAATCGAGGATGCTTTCTATTTCACTCATGATAGCATCATCACTGATCATTTTTTCATAGATGAGATTAAAATGATCTACATCTGCCCCTTTCAGACGTTCAGGGAACATATTGTAAAGTTGATGTTTATTTTCCTGAAGTACTTTAAGATTTCTGTAATGTTCGACTAAATCACTCAGATACGGATATAGGCGCTTATCGGTAAAATTTTCGGAAACATGCTGAAGGTATGCAAGCAGCATATACTTCTTGTATTCAAAATCAATTTGATTTTCGGTAATCCAGTTTTTATTTAGAAATTCCATAAGCAGTTAAGATTAAGATTCCGGGAAACCTATGATATAAAACGGATAAAACCGTAAAATGTTCGAATCCATTGTTGAAAATTACCCAAAAAACAGTTAAAGAAACCGTTTTATTACAGGTAACTTAGCAAAATAGAATAAGAACAATAACTAATATAGGTTTTGATGAAAAAAATAAATAACAAATTTGCAAGTTTTCTTGCATTTGGACTAGTGTGTGTCGGATTACAATCGTGTGTACCGGCAAAAAAATTCGAAGACATTCAGAAGAGAGAGCAGACATGTTTGGATGAGAACAACAAGCTTCGATCTGAAAACGAGAGCCTAAAAACCGAGAACACAGAAATGAAAGCCTCGGGTGCTGAGATGCAAAAAGACATTGTTAAATTAGTAAAAGATACGACAGATATGGGTAATGCCTACCATCGTCTAACTTCACTGTATGGCGAGTTGAACAAATCGTACGACAAATTGCTTTTCAACAATGAAAAACTTTTGGCAGGAAACACAGAAGAAACACGTAAACTAATTGCTGAGTTAAGTGCAACGCGCGATGAATTACTTCGTCGTGAGGAGCGAATCAAAAAAGATTCACTTGCATTGAATGAACGCGAAAAAAATATGGCAGATCTTCGCGTCGGTATAAAAGAAAAGCAAGATCGCGTTGATGAACTTGAAGCTATTTTGAACCGCACTGATAGTGCAGTGAATAGTTTGAAAAAAGCAGTGAGTGACG
>DAONBD010000112.1:0-1677 GCA_035401345.1 Candidatus Altimarinota bacterium | reverse complement strand
CTTTAATCAAAGATAAAGCAGTTCTTGTGCGAGGAGTCCACGCGCTGCGCGAAATCATTTGAAAAGTTGAATCAGGGATGTAACCAATAATCGAAGATTTCAAATGATTTGGTGCGCGTGGTGGCCTTTTTTTGTTTCTTTTTTTGGCCAAACAAAAAAAGAAAAATTGAAAGTAACGGTTTGAATTTTGGAAATTACTTTCAAATGAAAATATTTATATCAGATAGCAGTCCCTCTGACCTTTAACCTATTTTAAAATCTCTACTTGATTTGTTAAGGTTGCCAATAATTGCCCTCACTTTTTGATTAAAACACTTTGAATCACGGAAAAAGTCGCATTTTTTTTCTTTCTTTGCCAAGTGGCAACAATTCTCCATTCTTCTAAAACTATGAACCTTTCGCCGGGACCGATTGCGGGAAAAATTATTATCGCAATTGATGGTTATTCTTCTTGTGGAAAAAGTACGATGGCAAAAGCTATTGCTAAGAAGATGGGCTACAGGTATATTGATTCCGGAGCTATGTATCGGGCTGTGACTTTGTTTGTGCAACAACATGGATTAAGTCTGGAAGATCTGCAAGGGATGAGTGAAGCTCAATTGGAAGCAATGCTCGATCATATTCATGTTACTTTTCATATCAATCCTGAAAACGGATTGTCTGAAGTGTATTTGAATGAGATCAATGTTGAGAAAAAGATCCGTGATATGAAAGTATCGGATTGGGTGAGCCCGGTGAGTGCAATTCCAACGATCCGACATCGAATGGTTGCTTTACAACAAGGATATGGTAAACAAAAGGCTATTGTAATGGATGGCCGCGATATAGGGACAAAAGTTTTTCCCGATGCTGAGTTGAAAATTTTTATGACAGCAAAAAAAGAAGTCCGTGCAAAACGCCGCTTCGATGAACTAAATCAGAAAGGATTTATGGTCACTATGGATGAAGTCCTGAAAAACATCGAAGACCGTGATCACACCGATACTCACAGAGCCGAAAGTCCTTTGAGAAGAGCAGAAGATGCAATCATCCTCGACAACTCCGATCTTTCAGAACAGGAACAGTTTGAGTTTGCGATGAAGCTTGTTAACGAAATATGTAATAAGTGAAATTAAGTGAAAAGTGAAAAGTGAAAAGTGAAAAGTGAAAAGTGGCGACGACCTATAATGGGGGCATCACTTTTCGTTTTTCACTTTTCACTTAATTTCATACCTTTGCTGCAATAATGAAAGTCACCATCGATGCCTTCTCAGGTTTTTGTTTTGGAGTTGTTTATGCTATCCAAAAAGCTGAAGAAGAGTTAGCAAAATCAGGTTCTTTGTATTGCCTGGGCGATATTGTTCACAACAATATGGAGGTGGAGCGCCTTGGAAAAAAAGGTCTTAAAGTGATCAATCATGATGATCTTAAAACTCTGCATGATTGTAAAGTTTTGATCCGTGCACATGGCGAACCACCGGAAACTTATCAGACTGCACTTGAAAATAATATCGAATTAATTGATGCATCATGCCCTGTCGTTCTCAAATTACAGCACCGCGTAAGAGTTAGTTACGATGATGTTCTGGAAAATGATGGCCAGATCGTTATTTATGGAGAAATCGGACATGCGGAAGTAAATGGTCTTGTCGGACAAACAAACGGAAATGCAATTATTGTCCGGTCAGAAGAGGATAT
>DAONBD010000111.1:0-1717 GCA_035401345.1 Candidatus Altimarinota bacterium | reverse complement strand
TACTTCTTCTCCCGAAGCAGTTTTGAATGAAGCCGATCCTGTACTCTTATTACCCATCGGTTTTCCACCCGGCTCTGTGATCTTCAGATAAACTGTTTTCTCGCCTGTTTTTGCAATTTTATTATCTAAAACATCAAAGCAAATCGATAGTTTGTGCGTACGTTTTGCAAGCGCTGTCTCCGTATATTTTCCGCTTCCTTTTCTCTTGAACGATTCAACTTTGATGTATTCTGATTTCAAAACCGAAGCTGTTGCTACTGTTGTTTCAAGATTTTTTGTCAGATTCTGATTCGTGCTTGTTAACTCTTCTTTCTCCGTTACCAATTGCTTATTCGCCATTAGTAATGAATCTATTCTAGTCAGATATTCATCACGCAACACTTGCAAATCGGCAAGCTGTTGTTTTAGTTTCGCATTCAAAGTCTTCATGTCTTTTTCGCTAGCGCCAAGACTTCTTATTTTCTTTGCTTGTTCATCGATTTTCGCTTGCGCTTCATTCAATAAACTGTCAAGATTCGACGAAATACCACGGTATTTTTCTAATTCCGATTTAGTTTCCGATAACTCTTGCTCTACATTCACCTTTTCAACAACTAGCGTATCTACTTTCGATTCAAAATTACTGATCGCTGTTGTGTGGTTTCTCCACTGGTAAATGTTCAGAACGGCAGACAAGATCAACAAAACGATCCACATCGTGCTTTTGCTCTTTCCTTGTTCCTGATTTTTGTTTTCCATTTTTTCTGGTTTTGGTTGGTATTGATTGGTATATATAGTCTTTGTAAAAGTAAGCTAGGCGATTTTGAGGGTTTAACCCAATTTTTAAAGTTATGAAACGTTTTTTTCACACAATCGTTGCATTATTACTGAGATTTTTTTACGGAATTTGTTGTAACCTAATTTAGGAATGCCCTTTATGGGTTATTAACGGCCGAAGGTTATAATTTTTTAGTCCCTGCTAACGTTGGCCCATTTGAAACACTAACTTTATGATGTCACGTGAAACTTTGAGTGAAAATTGTTGCTGATCGGATTCGATGTGAACACAAAATGAGATTAAACACCATATGAGTAAAAACAAGAAAAAAGAAGACGATCCGTCACGAAGCTTTTTATTAGCGGAACTATTTAAGACTTTCAATCGTCACCCAAATACTTTATACAACTACAAACAGCTGGCCCGAATGATCAAGCCGGCATATTCTGATTTCCTTAGCGGTCAAGCAAAAGATGCGGAAGCAACAATTGAAGATCCGGAAGGTGGCCTACGAAAAGAAATTCTTTTTATCCTCGCCGAACTACAAGATAAAGGCGATGTTATCGAAACCGAACGCGGAAAGTTTCAATTAAAGCCTAAACATGCTTATCTGGAAGGAGTAATTGACATTACTTCCGGTGGTGCTGCATATATTTTAAGTGAAAACGATGAAGACGACGTTTATATCGCTCCACGAAATGTAAAAAATGCACTGCACGGCGATAAAGTCAAGATCTATCTCTATGCACGACACAGAAATCAACGGATCGAAGGTGAAGTTGTAGAAATTATTGAACGGGCAAAAACGGAATTTGCAGGAATGGTACAGCTATCGGGTAAATATGCCTTTGTTGTTCCCGACAGTCCTAAAATGAATGTCGATATTTTCATTCCGCTGAACATGATCAACAATGCTCAGCACGGACAAAAAGTAATTGCAGAAATTGTCGACTGGCCAAA
>DAONBD010000110.1:0-1769 GCA_035401345.1 Candidatus Altimarinota bacterium | reverse complement strand
TAAATACTTGGTTATTAATTAATTAAATCAAAGGAGGACCGCCATAGAAAAAAACAACGCAACACACATTTTTTAGCGAAACTGCGAATTTCGACTAAATAATGATATAGGGTTAGGCCGAGGTGGCTTAACCCTATGTCTATTTATTTTCATTATGTCCCTTTTTTGGGGAGGAGAACCACTCTACATTTGAAGAGTAATTAGAAATAAGCATCTCTCTCCTCAGAATGTCAACCGAAAAAGTCCATAACTATCCATTCTCGGAATCGTCTCAACCACGACACCGCTTTGAGAACATCGTCCTGATCGACGATGATACTGTGGATCTTTTTATCAATGAGACTATCCTAAGAGCTGCCGGAATTTCCAAAAACGTAAAAGTGCTTTCCAGTCCGGCTGATTTCATAAATCAACTCCTCAATACAGAACGTTTAAGTGATATGCCTGAACTGATTTTCTTGAATCTGCAAATGAGAGGACTTCAGAATTTCGATTTCATGACTGAATTCAATTCACTTTCTGACTTTATCAGAAACAAATGCAAGATCGTTGTCATCACTACTCATCCAATCGTAAAACTTATTTCTAATACCAGCATCGTCCGGTATCTGCAAAAACCGCTCGATGTATTCCAATTAAAAGAATTTCTGCCGTAAAATTCTACCCCTACTAACCCATAAAAATCTAACCCATGGAAATCATTCACAACCAAAACACCGCTCGCAAAAACGCATTCTCACATGTACGTGGCGGAAAAGACACTTCAGACATCCTGCGCGATGGAGAAAAAGATCTTCTTGGTCAAATGGCTCTTGCATTGACCGTGATCTACGGAGGCGAAATCAAAAGCCGCCGGGGATTAACAGCTTAACAATTCTGACGAAACTGTTCTTGATCGACTAACACGAAACACAACAAAAACAAAAAAACGTCATGGAAAAAACTAAAATCAATATCCGCAGAAGTAAATTCGCATACTCAGTAATCGACTTCACTCTGCTTTTCGTTTTCATTCTTCTACTAATAAGAATGATCGAATAATAAAAATAGTGTGGGTTTCAAACTATGAAAACCAGGAGCCGGGTGAGGTGTGGGTCCTTTTACCCCGGCTCTTTTTTCTTTTTTCTTTTCACTTTTCACTTTTCACTTTTCACTTTTCACTTTTCACTTTTTATTGATTTACCTACAATCGCCACCTTAATCTCATTCAGGATAGTAGGATCATCTATATTGGAAAGAACTACATAATCAACGCCATTTGCAATATTTCTGATCACCGTAGTATCTTTCCTGATCGATTTTTGCTAATAATAGCTTAATTTCGAATATAAATATTCTTGATTAGCAAGAATTAGTTTTCCAGTATTACTTGAATTGATAAATTCGTAGAATATTAATTCTACCATGTCATACCCCTATCAAATAAGATCACTTGATCAATACCATTCTGCCTACAAGAAGAGCATTGAAAATCCTGAAAAGTTTTGGGAAGAAATTGCTGAAACTTTTTATTGGACAAAAAAATGGAACAATGTTCTTGAATGGAATTTTTCAGAACCAAAAATTAAGTGGTTTGAAGGAGGACAATTAAATATTACTGAAAACTGTCTTGACAGACATATAGAAAAGTTAGGTAATACTCCGGCAATCATATGGGAACCGAACGATCCTGAAGAACATCATCGTGTTCTTACTTACAAAGAACTACTTTTCAAAGTAAAACAATTTTCGAATGTTCTGAAAAATAATGGTGTTCAGAAAGGTGATCG
>DAONBD010000109.1:0-1809 GCA_035401345.1 Candidatus Altimarinota bacterium | reverse complement strand
TAGACTGGAATTACACTTCTTGGAGTCGGCGTTGCCGGAAAATTCTGATTGGATTTGCGAAAACAGTCGTAGTTCGGGGAAAAAACCGAATTTTGACCCAAAATCGCGAAAAACTCGAAATGACAGTTCCTATCAGTTGTCGGCGTTGCCGAAAAATCTGGTCGGATCAGTTGTTCGGGCTGGGTAAACAGTTGTGGTTCGGGGTAAAAGCCGATTTTCAACGCAAACCCGCAAAAATCCGGAAATGACAGTTCCTATCAGTTACTTGTCTTTTTGCAATATTTATATTACAATTACTGTATGAAAGAAAAAAAAGCCGGAAATATCAGGCTTAAGATGGCACGCACTGCCCTTGGAATTAGTCAGGAAGACCTTGCTCTCATGGTCGGAGTAACAAGACAGACTATAGGACTCATAGAAAGTGATGACTATAATCCGACATTAAAACTCTGTACCGCAATCTGTAAGGCTACCGGAAAAACACTTAATGATTTATTTTGGACGGAGGAAGAGACATGAGTATGAAAGAAAATTATTATGATGAGAGGCAGATTGCAGAACGGGGTAAAGCATTCATGATCTCATGGTTTATAGTCATGTTATTACTGCTGCTTTGCCATTTTATTTGCACTGCCTTTGAATACAAAACTTTATTCTCAGAGCACTTATTTCTCAGCATTATGTGGGCCGGAATTGCAGTTTTTTCAATTATATCTATAACTAAAGATGCTTATGAATACCTCGCTAATAAAAGAACAAGCGTCTTCATGATGGCAGCATTTTTTTGTCTTGGTTTATTAATCAGTATAACAACGCCGATTGATATCATTAAGGACGGAGGAATACTGATAAAGGATGGTGTTATAATTGAAGAATGCTTTGAGCTTTTTAACGGACTGTGCCAGCTATCCTTCTCCAGCACGTACTTCATTCACCGTTTAAAATCAAAACGCTAGGAAACTTTTTTACGCTCAGTAATCTTTTTACCCTGATGTTTTAGGAAACTGATAATTTTTTCCCTGTAAAAAATGCCGGATATTCCAATGAGAGCGGTTACTGCAAAGATAAGAAGCGACGCCTTCCAGTCAGATTTGATCATTGATGAACCAAGAAACGTTGATGTAACAATTGAAGGAATTCTTGCTAGAGAAGTAATTAATATAAACTGATGCAATTTTATAGGTGTGGTGCCTGCAACATACGTAAGCATATCTTTGGGTGTACCGTGTATAAAAAAAACGAGAAACACAGCAGTTTCTAACGTCTTTGAATGATGTAGAAATGTAAATTTTTCTATACGCTTTTTTCCGAATATTTTTATAGGTCATCTAGACAAGAGCCATATAACCATGCACACCTATCCTGAATATGACAGGTCCACTGGTATTGCGACTTTTCGTGTAGATATAGATATTTCAACCTGTGGAACTATTAGCCCGCTCAAGGCACTCCATTATCTTTTTGAAAGTTTTGATTCGGATGTAATTATCATCGATTATCGGGTACGGGGTTTTACACGAAACCGAAAGGGTCGAAAATTTTTCATAGATCACGATATTTCCTCAATTCAAGATTTTATTGACGATGATTTTCTTGATTCATATACCGCTTACGACGTAAATGTAATTGGTGATAATAACTTTCACACTAAAATGCGCAAACGAGATCTTATTTTTGACGATTACTTGTTTGGAAAAGAATCCGAAGAACCAGATTCCGCGGAGCAAAAACGTATATTAAAGCTTCTTGATACTGAGATACAGGAACTTTTTGAATGTAAAAACCTAGATAGAAGAGGACTATTTTTAT
>DAONBD010000108.1:0-1855 GCA_035401345.1 Candidatus Altimarinota bacterium | reverse complement strand
GCCCTTTTTTTGTTTCTTTTTTTGGGCAAACAAAAAAAGAAAAATTGATAAATGCGGCTTACAATTTGGCACTTACTTTCTAGTGAAAATAGTTTTATCAGACAGTAGTAATTATTAATTCTTTTTATACGGTCGTATAATAAGCCGTATCGCCCTATCATACGAAAGATAATTCCACACCCAATTAAACAAAACGATAACACGATTTCGAAAACCAACCAGTAGCATTAAGTGAATAAAAAGCCAGGCGAGCCAGGCGAAGAAACCTTTCAAGTGAAGGAACTTAATGTCGGCGACTGCTCTGCTTCGGCCTATGGTTGCCATGGAGCCTTTATCTTTATAGACAAATTTCTTCCGGTCGTTTTTTGTTTTACGATTTAAATTCTTCGCAAGATTTATTGCCTGTTGAATGGCAACAGGAGCAACCATTGGATGCGCACCGGATTGCATCGACGCAACATCACCAATCGCATAAATATTTTCGTTACTGACTAGTTGATTGAAATCATTCACGAGCAATCGATTTCCTCGCACAACAGAAGTTGCATCAAAGCCTGAAGGAAAATTTCCTTTCACTCCTGCAGTCCATATCAGTGAACTGGTTTCAATTATTGTCCCATCAGCTAAAGTTGCTTCTCTTCCATCATATGATTTCAATTGTTGTTTCAACAACAATTTTACACCAATTTCAATTAACTGATCTTTCGCTTTGCGTTTTGAAAATTCAGACATCACATCCAAAACATTTTCGCCGGATTCAAGAATAGAGATTTCCATCATAGAAATATCCAATTCCGGATAATCATGAGGTAGAACATGACGTTTCAATTCTGCTAAAGCTCCGCTGATCTCCACACCGGTAGGACCTCCGCCGACTACAACAAAATTCATCATTCGCTTTTGCTCTTCTTTGGATTTCTCAAGAAGGGCAGCTTCAAATTTTTGCAGTACAAATGATCGGATATTCAATGCATCGGTAACACTTTTAAGTGCAAGCGCATTTTTCTCCGTTTCTACCATATTGAAAAAATTCGTCATGGCACCGGTAGCTATGATTAGTATATCGTAAGGAATTTCTCCAATGGTTGTCATCACCTTTGATGATACCTGATCTATGCTTGTCACTTCTGTCAGACGAAAAAGTACGTCTTTGTTCTTTTTCAGAATTTTTCTAAGTGGATAAGCGACTGAATCGGGTTCAAGTCCGCCGGTAGCAACCTGATAAAGCAAGGGCTGAAATGTGAAATAATTGTGCTTATCGATCAGCAAAACCTCGTATTGACGAGTATCTAGCCTCCGGGCGATCTCAATTCCTCCAAATCCACCACCAATGATCAAGATTCGCTTTTTACTTGTGTTCAATGAAAAAATATCCATGTAATCTTTGTTTTTATTGAAAATTGATTGATTCTCCGAGAAATCAATCGTGCAAAGTTCAGGGTTTTATTGACATCAATCACTTATTTGCTCAGATAAAAGTCCGAAAGACGACCAACTCTCCTATTTTCATTAAATTATTCTCCTGCTTATATAGGAGAAAACAAGATTTTTTCTATATTTGCAACAGATTTAAGGAACAGGAAGAAGGGGACAACAGTCCCCTTTTTTATTGACTATCAATGGATTTAAAAGAAGA
This sequence comes from Candidatus Altimarinota bacterium, assembly GCA_035401345.1. Taxonomy (GTDB): domain Bacteria; phylum Patescibacteriota; class Gracilibacteria; order UBA1369; family LOWO2-01-FULL-3; genus DAONBD01. Next base: position 219 of record DAONBD010000108.1, on the reverse strand, counting down.
AATAACCAAATTAGTAGAAGAAAAAATCGCAGGAAGCGATAATTTCCTCGTTGAAGTAAAAGTGACACCGGGAAAAGTTCTGGTGACACTTGATCATCCACAAGGAATCATGATCGAAGAATGCGTGAAAGTAAATCGAATGCTACAGGCACATTTCGAAAACACACCTGTGTTTGAGAAACGTGAACTGGAAGTTGGTTCACCGGGAATGGAAGAACC
>DAONBD010000107.1:0-1900 GCA_035401345.1 Candidatus Altimarinota bacterium | reverse complement strand
AAAAGCTCTAGTTACAAAAGAAAGCTATCTTCTTGACGAGGCTATCGCTCTTCTTAAGCAAGTCTCAAAAACAAAATTCGACGCAACTTGTGAAGTTCATTTCAGGTTGAATGTCGACCCAAAACACGCGGATCAAAACATTCGCGGAACAGTATCTCTTCCGCATGGAACCGGTAAAGAAGTAAGAGTTATCGCTTTTGTCGATGATGCCGGAGTCAAAAAGGCAAAAGAAGCTGGAGCCAAAGAAGCTGGAACTGCTGAATTGATTGAGAAAATTGAGGGTGGATGGTTGGATTTTGATGTTGCTGTTGCCGATCCTTCACAAATGAAGGAGATTGGAAAAATCGCTAAAATACTCGGTACAAAAGGTTTGATGCCTAGCCCAAAAGCCGGCACTGTCACTCCTGATTTTGAAAAAGCAATTCAGGATATCAAAAAAGGTAAAGTTGAATTCAGAGTTGATAAATTATCAAATGTTCACACTGTGTTTGGGAAAATTTCTTTCGATGAAGCTAAATTAAGAGAAAATTTATTGGCTGTTGCAAAAGCAATTATCGAAGCGAAGCCTGCATCAATAAAAGGTATTTATATGAAAGGCGCTACATTGAATCCTACGATGGGTCCCGGTATCGCTTTGGATTTAAATGCTTTGACTGAAGAGGCAAAGAAATAAATCTTGAATTTTATTATTGAAGGGCGAGGCGTTTATACGACTCGCCTTTTTTGTGTCTTGCTTTGACGCGACTTGTTTCCGTGAATTGATGCCTTGCCGGTTTTGGTCGTTTTTTTGAATTTTGTATTCGCTATTTTTTTCTTAGCAAGTTGTTGTTCTTTTTTTAATGCTAGTTCTAATGAATGCAGTGCAACTTCAAGCTGCGATTTATCAGGCTCACGTGTTGTAAGACGTTGCATACAAAGTCCGGGAGCAACGAAAATGCGAGTCCAAGCTTTGTCTGCATATCGTGCTGAAATTTTTAAATACTCATATGAAATACCTGCTATCACAGGCAAAAATGCAAGACGCACGAGAAGATTTCTCGTGAAGTCCGGATTGCGAGGAATGAATGTATAAACCAAAATACTTATCACGAAAACTATTAAAATAAAACTCGTGCCACATCGTGGATGAAAACGACTTTGTTTGGCTGCATTTTTCACTGTGAGATCCAGTCCTTTTTCATACGTAAAAACTGCTTTGTGTTCAGCTCCGTGATATTCAAAAATTCTTTTAAAACTCGGTAAAAGTGAAAGTATATATATGTACATTATAAAAAAGAACGTTTTCAAAATCCCATCAATTAAATTAAAAATTATGTAATTTTCTTTAATAGTCGATGAATATTTTTCAATTACCGTCGTGATCCAAAGCGGTAAGAATTTGAAAAGAAATATAGAGAGAGCCAGCGCTATTACAAGCGAAAAAACGAACATCAGCGCTTCTATCATTTTTTGCAATATTGATTGTTTTTTTGTCTTCTTTTTTGGCTTAACTTCGTCCATTGAAACGCTTGCTGAAAAATTAATGGCCTTCGACCCTATCACCATCATTTCTATCAAATTCAACATCCCGCGAATAATCGGAAGATTAAAGATTTTATATTTTTGAGTGAGCGTTTGATAAAATTTTTCTTGAACGGCTATTGACTGGTTGGGTCTGCGGGCTGAGATAACTATAGAATTCGGGGATCTCATCATCACACCTTCTATAACTGCCTGACCGCCTACAGCAAAATCTATTTTTGGAGTTGTTTTCATAGGTGTGTTTATAATATAGTGCACACGATGAAAGTCAAAATTAAAAGAATAGACAAAAATTTGCCATTACCTGTGTATGAGACTCAGGGCTCTGTTGGTTTTGATATTCTCGCGAGAGAAGATTTTAAAATTGAGCCAAAATCTC
>DAONBD010000106.1:0-1909 GCA_035401345.1 Candidatus Altimarinota bacterium | reverse complement strand
CCGGTTCAAATCCGGATGGCGCCTCCATCTAAAAGCAACACTCAAGACACCTTGCCAAAAAGAAGTAATTAAGGTAAAAATAACTCACAGTTAATTTCATCACCAGTTACCTATGCTATTTTTCAGCGCAATACTCGGCGCAGTAGTTAGGGATATAGAAGAAGTTGTAGGCGGTAAAACCGTCGATGTTTTGATTAAAACAACAAAAGAAGATACAGATAATTTTCCCCCACTTTTGGGAATAGTAATGAGAGATAAAAAGACAAAAAAAGACATCTTTATTCCGATGAAAGCAATTGAAACGTGAGGACCTAAAGAAATAGAGCTCGATCAGAAGTTTAGCGAATGCGTAGAAGGAATTCCTACAGGAGAAAACATAGTGTCATTAAGAAATTCAGTGTTGGACAAACAGATAGTTGATCTTGAAGGAATGAGAGTCGTCCGCGTAAACGATCTGCAATTTGGTCGAGTGAAACAAGTCATGAGCTTAATCGCGATAGACATATCAACAAGAGGTTTATTACGGAGACTTGGCTTCTATTCAAGTGTTTTTGATAGAATTTTTAAAACAAATTTCTTGGAATGGAATTCCATTGAATTAACAGACAACAAACTACACCTTTCAAAGGGTGTAGCGGATATCGTAAAACTTCATCCGGCGGATATAGCAAACATCATCGAGAAAATGAATTTGCACCAAGGAAGTACGCTTTTGGAATCACTTGATCACGCGACAGCGGCAAGAGTTTTTGAGGAAATAGAGCCTGAAATTCAAAAAGTATTAATAAGATTCCTTGGAGCCGAAAAAACTGCAAATTTGATGAATAAAATGTCGGTAGATGAGTTAGTAGATTTAATACAATTAATGCCTGACAAACAATCGCGAGAAATAATGAGAAAACTTCCAGGAGGTGAGAAAAAAGAAAAAGTTAGAAGATTCCTAGAATACGACGAAGATACGGCCGGAGGATTGATGACAACCGAATTTATTACAGCGACACCAAACGATACGGTTCAAGACGTTATAGAACACATTCGAAAATTTTCGCACATGCATCATTCAATATTATTCATATATGTAGTAGACAAAAACAGTAGATTTTTAGGTGTCGTCTCTACAAGAAGTTTAATAATTGCAGATAAAACCGAAAAAATTAAGGAAGTAATGCGAAAAGAAAAAAGAATTCACGTCGTAAAAGAAGACGACGACATAGACATCGTAGCCACAGCTATGACAAAATACAATTTACTATCCGTCGCAGTTGTAGATAAAAAGAAAAAACTTTTAGGAGTAGTCACTGTGGATGACATCATGAGATCTTTCATTCCAAAAGCGTAAATTTTAAGCAAAATGAAAAAAATTTGGCCAAAATTATTGTTTTTCTTTAGCGTAATCGGACCCGGAATCATAGCGGCAAATGCCGACAATGACGCCGGAGGAATAACAACATATTCGATAGTGGGCGCACATTTTGGAACCAGCATGCTTTGGGTTCTCTTTCTTTTAACTTTCTCATTAGCAATCACACAGGAAATGGGAATAAGAATTGGACTAACAACACGTCAAGGCTTAGGAGGAGTTATCAGAGAACGTTTTGGAATAAAATGGACAGCTTTTGCCATGCTTACAATGCTGGTGGCTAATCTAGGAACAATCACGGCAGAATACGCCGGCATAGCCGCATCGTTCGAAATTTTTGATGTAAACAAATATATAACAGTCCCAATCGCCGCAGCAATAGTCGCATTAATTCTATTCACAGGTTCATTTAAAACCACTCAAAAAATTTTTCTAGTATTCTCCGCATTCTATCTGGTTTATATAATCAACGGATTTGTAATAAATCCGGACTTTGGTTCAGCATTAAAAGGCCTGGTCACTCCACATGTTGAATGGAGTACTCCTTTT
>DAONBD010000105.1:613-1936 GCA_035401345.1 Candidatus Altimarinota bacterium | reverse complement strand
CGGCAACATCATAGTACGCCAGAGAGGCACACAATATTTCCCAGGTGAAAACACGAAACTTGGCAAAGATTACACAATCTACGCTACAGTCGATGGTGAAGTTAAATACACCGAGAAAAAGTTGAAAAAATACGACGGCAGAATCTACAAAAACAAGATTGTGAACGTAGTTTCAGCTTAAGCCTTTCACTATGTCTTTAGAGGAATTTCAAGGTTACGAGCAAGGTGACAAGATGGACGCTGCGTCCTTCGAGAAGTTTAAGGAGCGCATGAAGGCGGCGGCCGCACAGATTCAAGCTATCCGCAAAGAAGAAAAAAAACGAAAAAAGAAGGAAGATGAGCTGGTTAAAATTCTTCTTAAATTTATTCAATATTCGCATAAAAAAGACCTGGTTCTTTTGATAAGTCGCACGTTGGAAAAAAATCTTCCGGCAAATTTTATTTTGGCCGCTGTACTTTTGGGAAATGAAGATATTCAAAAAGAAGTGGGGGAGTACCTGATGCTTCCAGGGATAAAAGAAAAAATTGAGGCAATAGCCAATGTGCAAAATTCAGACACGCACACTTCGGGTGAGAGAGACGTAAACTCACAAGACGCAAACTCGCCAGATTCCAGACAACCAGATTCCAGCTCGCAAAATTCGATGGCACTTACCCTTTTCGGTAGTGACGCGTCGCTTCCGTTAAAAGTGAGAATAGAAGTGGATCAATGGATTAGTAATATGCTTTACCAAGCATCAGAGTCACCAACAAAACTTTTGAATACAGCTTTTGAATACATTGAAGTTGAGGGATCGGAAGATAGATCAATTTTCGGAGAAGAAAGCGAAAAATCATTGAAAAAGATCGTTTGCCGACAATTGGTCAAACTGGTTGCACATATAATGTTTGACTTCCTGGAACAAAACAATATCCAAGAAGATATTTTGAAACTTGAGGAGTTTTCAGAATTTATATTAAAAGGAATTCTGACAAAAACTCGCGAGGACATCGAAAACAGAAAGGAACTCGGAGGCACAACATAGCAAAAACAGTCAAAGTCCTACTCTTTGAAGTATCCTTTTCTTTTCATTTCTTCGATCAACTCTTCAGGTGGAAGTGAAAGTAAGTTCATAGAGCACATATACGAAGCACACCTGTGAAATCCAGCATCACTCAGATCGTCAAACCCAAGCTGATAACACATATCAACAACCTTCGAAAGCTGTTTATCGTCTAGCCCATATTTTACCGAGAGGTCTATAAGATAGTGATTTTCCATAAAATTCAAAAAATTAAATGGGGTGAGTGATGGGGGTCGAACCCACGACATCCAGGTCCACA
>DAONBD010000105.1:0-603 GCA_035401345.1 Candidatus Altimarinota bacterium | reverse complement strand
CAACCTGGCGCTCTAACCAACTGAGCTACACTCACCATGATGTTTAGTCACGCTACTTCTTCCGACGGACGCGACGCAACGGATTTTATATAAAAACGATCTGAAACGCAAATAATTAACCTGATTTTGCGGATCTAGAAGCACTCGGACGCAAATCCGCCACATAACTCCGAATACAAAAACACCCCCCACTTGGGGAGGTGCGTTGTTGTAGATTTAGGTCTATGCACGCTTTAAATCGCCTGTCGTAGCCTATTCCACTCTTAATCTCGGAAATGCAAAAGCATTTCGCAAGACCCTATTATATAGAGAGTTGAAATAAAGTCAAGTTTTTTTGAATATTTAATTTGTTATGTCGGGAATGGAAGATTTTAATGCATCCAATTTTAGATTTGTTTTCTCAGATTTTTTCTGTTCTTGGTCAGTTTTGAAAAAACTCAATATCATAGGATTTAATGTCACATCCTTCCCTTGATCCAAGTCTTCCAACATTGAATCGAAAAGGGGTTCGTATTTTCTATATATAGCCATTTTTTTCTTTTTAATCTCTTGCATATTATTTTGATCCGCGAAAAGTATTTTCAATAATTCTTCTTTTTGTTC
>DAONBD010000104.1:454-2010 GCA_035401345.1 Candidatus Altimarinota bacterium | reverse complement strand
ATACGAGAAATTAGTTGCCAAAATAATTAAACATATGCAAGAAACGGGCGAATGGGGAGAATTTTTTCCGATGGCGATGTCTTATTTTGGATATAATGAATCAACCGCAAATAATTTCTACCCCCTAACTAGAGAAGAAGCTAAGCAACTCGGAGCTAATTGGCAAGACGAAGATTTTGGAATGAAGTTCGATGGACCTTTTTATCAGCCGTTGCCGATAAAAGAATATCAATCAAAAGAGAAAGCTGATGAACTGCTAAAAGGCGTCTTAAAATGTGAAATCTCTGGTAGGCCATTTAAGATACAGTCAAAAGAACTTGCTTTTTATATAGAAAACAAAATTCAAGTCCCAACGGTCCATCCCGATGAAAGACAAAAGGCACGTTTTCGCCTGACCAATCCAATCAAGCTTTATCATCGTCGCTGTATGTGTAGCGATTTTAAGCACGGCCATGTAGGGCAGTGTCCAAATGAATTTGAAACAACTTACGCGCCAGACAGATCCGAAACTGTCTATTGCGAGGATTGCTACCAAAAAAGCATGCAATGATTACTAAAAATTGCCAACAATGCCAGGCAGAGTTTGAAGTTACAGATGCAGATTTAGCATTTCTCAAAAAAATTGCGCCAACTTTTGATGGAAGAACTTTTGAAATTCCAGCTCCTAGCTTGTGTCCAGAATGCCGTAGGCAAAAAAGAATTGCTTGGCGGAACGTCGGTAATTTTTACAAAAGAAAAAGTGACCTATCCGGCAAGGAGATAATTTCTTGTTTTGCACCTAATTCAACTTTTAAAATCTGGCATTTAAATGAGTGGATGTCTGATCAGTTCGATCCATACGAATACGGTCGCGATTTTGATTTCACAAGACCATTTTTTGAACAACTTTTCGAGCTTTCAAAAGATGTACCCCTGCCGCATATGAATGTCGCTCGAAATGAAAATAGTGAGTTCATCAATAATTCTTCTGATTGTAAAAACTGTTACTTAATAGAAAACTCTACCGAAGCCGAGGACTCTCTGTATTCTCTGGGTCTTTTCTATTCAAAGGACTGCGTCGATTGTTTCAAGGCATTCGAAAGCGAAAGTTGCTACGAGTGTATCAATATCGAAAAATGTTATGATTGCTATTTTTGTAAGGACTCAACAAATTGTTCGGAATCTTTTTTACTTGAAGATTGTAATGGCTGCAAAAATTGTTATGGCTGTGCTAACTTATCCAACAAGCAATATTGGATTTTCAATGAGGAGAAGACTAAGGAGGATTTTGAAAATTTGAAAAATAATCTTTTGGAGGCTCCCGTTGAACAAAGAGGGGAAATAATCAAAAAAGCAAAATCAATACTTGCCAAGTTTCCTAAGAAGTTTGCTCATGCAACATCAAATGAAAATTGTCAAGGAGATTATATCTTTCATTCAAAGAATTCTAATGGCTTCTTCTTGGATAATTGTGAGGATGTGAGCAATTCAACAAGCCTTAGTTATTGCAAGGACTTTAGTAATGTAGATTATTGGGGAGATCATTCAGAAATTTGCTATGAATCAGCCGAAATAGG
>DAONBD010000104.1:0-444 GCA_035401345.1 Candidatus Altimarinota bacterium | reverse complement strand
CACAATGTTTTATTTTCAAGAAAGTGTCATGGCAATATCAGAAATATTTTTTATAGTCTTGATTGTTGTTTCGGGTCGCACGATCTGTTTGGATGTTCAGGAATAAAACATGGAGAGTATTCGATTTTAAATAAAAAGTATACACCGGAAGAATATGAAAAGATGGTTGTTAAAATTATTGAGCATATGCAGAAGACTGGCGAGTGGGGTGAATTTTTCCCATACAAAATGAGCCAATTTGCTTATAACGAAACTTCGGCAATGGATTACTTTCCATTAGAAAAAGAAGAAGCCTTAAAGCTAGGCTCATATTGGCAAGATCTGACTTCGGATCAGAAGTTTGATGGCGAGGGTCACAAACCAGCCGATATAAATACTTACCAATCGCCCGAAAAGTCCAATGAGCTTTTAAAAAATGTATTAGTTTGTCAGGTATCCGGCCGG
>DAONBD010000103.1:0-2062 GCA_035401345.1 Candidatus Altimarinota bacterium | reverse complement strand
AGTTCGAAAATGAAGGATGCAGAGTAATTTCTCCGGTTTCCACAGTAATGACTCCTGAAACATACGAAGCATTTTATGCAGGAAACAAAGAATGGCAGTCAGGAATCAAGGTTGAAACATTCCCATCATACACAGTCGCCCCAGAATCTCCGGAACAAAAAACTCTATTTGAACAAGTCAAAAGAGTGATGCTTTCAGGCCCAACAACCCCTGGCGTCGTACATTCAATAGACGGAAACGCAATCCAAAGATGGAGAAAAATTATAGGCCCATCAAATCCCGACAAAGACAGAAATGATCCTAAATTCGTAGGATCTTTCAGATCTCTTAATGCCACGGCCTCAAATAACACGTTAGTCCACGGATCAGGGAAAATAGAAGAAGCTATTGCTGAAACACAATGGTACGCTCAAAGAATATTAGATTTGATCGGCGCAGGCAGACAGGTCTAAACTATATCTACCACTTCAGCAGATCCTCGAATTTCTTCGGATCATCATAAGGACCGATAACAGCAAGTCTGAGTCGTTCGGGTTTGAACAAATCAGCAGCCACACGATTCACGTCCGCAAGAGTGACTTTATCTATCTCTTTCATTATCTCTTCAGGAGTTCTTGGTTTATCATGAAGAAGTTCATATTTAGCTAACAAATGCGCATATTCTTCACTATCCTCCAATCCCAAGACCATTTTCCCTTTCAAGAAATTTTGAGCCTTTTTCACTTCTTCCTCGGTAACACCACCAGAGGCTACACCACCAACTGAGCCACCATCAGCCACATTTTGCACACCAGTACCGCCGACCGCACCATTCGCAGCCAAAGCGATTTTCTTATATTCATCCACTATCTTCTCCACAGCAAAATAAATTCTGTTCACATCAACCCCTGCGGAAGTGGAAATCAAACCGGTATCAATATAATTATCAGTAGAAGTGTGAATATAATAAGCAAGACCATGTGCCTCACGAACATTCAAAAACATTCTCGAACTCATATTACCACCAAGAATCGCAGAAAGAACTTTTAAAACCCAGTGATCCGGATGCATCTCAGGATAACCTTCAAATCCTATACATACATGCGCCTGCTCTGTTTTTTTATCTTTCAAAAACACCTTTTTAGGCTCTTTTAACGGCTCAAAAGGCAGAAAATCATAAGCTTTTTTCGACTCCTCCATCGGGAAAAACTTCTCAGCATTTGCTACTATTTCATCATGATCCACATTTCCGCAAACAACCAAGACAACATTGTCAGTCGTATATAACTCTGATTTATATTTCGCAAAATCGTCATGTTTCACTGTTTTAATTAACTCCTCCGTCCCGACTTCGTCCCATCCCATCGGCTGATCCCCGAAAACCAAATTCTCAAAATTCCAACCGATCTGATACATAGGCGTGTCCTGATACATTCGATACTCCTCCAAAATCACACCGCGTTCTTTATCTATTTCCGCATCATCGAATTTCGCGTTTAGCATCATGTCGGAAAGCACGTCAAAAGCCGTATCCATTTTTTCGCGAGCGACTTTTACATAGTATCCGGCATATTCTTTACCTGTGAATGCATTGAAATCCCCTCCAACACCATCAATAGTTTCCGCAACTTCTTTTGAATTTTTATACTTCTTGGCACCTTTGAAAAACATGTGTTCGAGGAAATGCGAAATTCCATTAATTTCTTTTTTTTCATACCTACTGCCCGCACCCGCCAAAACAAGCACCGTCACAGCATTAGTACTTTCAAGTTTATTCGTAAGAACACGTAGTCCGTTTGAGAGAGTTGTTTTCCTAAACATATTCATAAGTTAGTTATTGATAATTTTAACAATGCAATGAGCTACGCTAATTCTATCATCGCCCGTCACCATAAGCTATTTTTAAATTATTTTTAATTATTTTTGATCGTTTTTAATCGTTTTTAATCGTTTTGCATTTTGCTTCACAAAAATTCCGTGACGATTTTTAAAATTCGTCCACCAAAGCGGGTTTTCGGACTCCAAGTCAGCAAAAATATTAGCCATTTTCGAAACAGTGCTTGTCGAAATTTTTAAGTCTTCA
>DAONBD010000102.1:0-2089 GCA_035401345.1 Candidatus Altimarinota bacterium | reverse complement strand
CAGGATTTTCTGCTTGCTCCGGTTTTGGATTTAATACTCTGGATTTTTTTCGAAGATCTACAACGGTTGTTTTTCTGATTGCTTCTTCGTCTAATTTTGCCTTATCTTCTTTTATTTCTTCTGTTACTTGTAGATATTTTGTGTGGACTGCCTTTGACGGATTCTCTTGATTGATTTCTTCCGCTTTTTTTAATGCTTCAGCAGGATCGTATTGTGAACCTGTGAGGCCTGAAAGCAACATATTTGCAATCATTTTGTATTCTCTTTTTCCTGGATGGACTCCGTCTTCTGGAATTTCATATTTTTCATCACCGGTTTTTTCTGTCCGTTCCATGCATTCTTCATATAGATCAAACAAATTGATTCCCTCTGCGCTTGCGATTTTTCTTAGTTCTTCATTGCATATTTTTACTCTAGTTTCCCAATCAAATTTTGGCATATCTTTGTGAGGTGGGATTGTGATTAACATGACTTTTTTGAATGGAGGCTGTTTTTTTGCCGCCTTGTGGTATAAATCTGCGAGTTTTCTTGCTACGTCTCTTGGGTCTGGGTTTTGACTTGAATATCCAATGTCGTTTGTTCCGCCTTGTATTATTAAATATGGAAATTTTGTTGAATCAACTTGGTCTATCTGAGATGAGATTGTATCTTTTCCGGCATCTGTTCTTACACCTCCGACTGCAAGCATTTTTCCGTTTCCAAGTTTTTGACCTCTTTCTTGATCCATTTCATTTAAAGCACGCTCAATACCTGTTCCGATAGAATCTCCAACTAAAGCAACTTCAGATGGTTTTGGAGGAACTATTTCGGCTTGAGCTGAAATTCTTTCTGCTTCGCTGGCTGTCGTAATTCCTTCTCTTGCGGTATCTAATAACGGGTTTCCGGTCTCGACTTGAGGTTGCGGAGTGGTGTTTTTTGTCTCTGGGCCTTTATTTAAGTTATCAAATGCTAGGCGATGCTCTTTAAACATTATTTTTGTTTTTAAATTTATCTTGGCATTATATCATAAAAAGAGGTTTGGATCAACGTTTAATTGATTAAAAGAGCATTAAAAAAGCACAAAAAGATGTACAAAAATCTTCATAAAATGTAAAAACATTTGATTTTCTGACAAAAAATCACGAGAATGTCATTCGTGCATTGAGGACTCCTAAGCCCAGGTGGCGGAATTGGTAGACGCGCAGGACTTAAAATCCTGTTCTGGAAACGGAGTGCGGGTTCGATTCCCGCCTTGGGCACCATTTTTCTATCTTGTCGACGTGTTTACTTTCTTTCATATCGATGAGAGGGGGAGTGGGTGGTGGTCTGAAATGTATAAAATAATTAACCAATTTCATATGAGCACAGAAAGAAAGCATTTATTACTTGTGGGTATTTTTGTAATGGCCCTTGTTCTTGCTAACACACTAGGAGCAAAAATAGCTGAGTTCTCAGTGCCTACTTGGATAGCCTTGCCTTTGGACGTGATTTTTTATCCTATTGTTTGGCTTGCAAGTCAGGTTTTGACTTGGACTGGGAATGATCCTTTGCCATTTAAATTTTTTGATACAGTTAGAGTTTCGGTTGGAATTTTGACAGTTCCTTTGATGTTCTTGGTTGTTGATATTGTTCATGAATGTTTTGGTAAAAAAGCTTCGAAAGATATGATTCATGTCGGAGTTGTAGCTATGCTTCTTATGATTGGGATAACCTTGATTTCTGTTGTACTGCCTCCCGCTGAGAGATTTGCGGAACAAAACCCAGCTTATGTTTCTTTTTTCTCAACCAGCGTGAGAATGGCTATCGCAAGCATTTTGGCTTTTTATATATCTCAAATGAACGATATTTTCGTGTTTCACTTCTTCAAAAGAGTGACAAAAGGCCGTTTTTATTGGATTCGTAAAAATTTGTCGACTTTTATAGGAGAATTATTAGATTCTACTATATTTATGTTCGTTGCTTTTTATCATCCTGAAACGTTCCCGGCTCAATTGGTCGTGAAATTGATTATTCCTTATTGGATATTTAAAATGTTGTTTGCGGTTTTGGATACACCATTTTCATATCTTGGGATTTGGTGGGTCGGAAGAAAGGCGAAAATCAATGAATA
>DAONBD010000101.1:0-2092 GCA_035401345.1 Candidatus Altimarinota bacterium | reverse complement strand
ATCAAAAGTGGTGAAGAGGGTAGTGAAGAATTAGCGAATATGTCTCAATCCAGATCCACTCAAATTTATTACGATACGATGAGAGATAGTAAAGAAACAGAAGGTAGTACTCGCGCCTTACAAATAAAATGCACAATACATCCCGCTTGCTGTTTAATTACCGCATAAGCGTGGAGAAAATTTGTGATTAAAAAATCTTGCATAAAATATTTCCCTCACGCAAACAAATGCCCAAAAACTTCTTCAACCTTTGACACTGCAATTATTTTAAAGGCTTTGTACCTGCTTCTGTCAAGTCCTTTCAAATTATATTTGCTGATAAGGATCTCTTCGAAACCCATCTTTTCTGCTTCACTAATTCGTTGTTCAATACGTGTCACCGGACGGATCTCTCCACTTAATCCAACTTCACCGGAGAAAGCAATTCGTGGTGAGATGGCAATATCTTCACTCGATGATAATACAGCACAGATCACTGCTAAGTCAATTGCCGGATCTTCGACTTTAATTCCTCCTGCGATATTTAAGAAAACATCCTTCGCTCCTAATTTAAAACCACATCGTTTTTCAAGTACTGCTAAAAGCATGCTGAGACGACGAAGGTCAAATCCTGTTGATGATCGTTGTGGCGTTCCGTAAACCGCAGAACTTACCAGTGCCTGTGTTTCAATGAGCATCGGACGTATTCCTTCCATCGTCGCAGAAATAGCAACACCTGACATGCTCTCTTCGCGATTAGCGATTAAGACTTCAGACGGATTGCTCACTTCGCGTAAGCCTGATCCTTGCATTTCGTAAATTCCAATTTCTGCGGTTGATCCAAAACGATTTTTTATTGCTCTAAGAATTCTATATACATGATGACGATCGCCTTCAAATTGAAGTACGGTATCGACCATGTGTTCAAGAATTTTTGGTCCGGCAATTGTTCCGTCTTTGGTAATGTGACCGATAAGAAAAACAGGAACTGAACTTTCTTTTGCAAAACGAAGGAGTTCGCCCGCACATTCACGGATTTGTGATACACTGCCAGGAGATGATTCTATCTTATTACTGAAAATGGTTTGTATTGAGTCAATGATCAGCATTTGCGGTTGCATTGCTGAGATCTGCTGAAAGATATTTTCAAGAGATGTTTCAGTGAGGATAAAAAATGAGCTGCTCGATAATTTCAGTCGGTCGGCACGCATTTTTATTTGTTGTTCACTTTCTTCGCCGCTTATATAAAGAACAGATTGCTTTTTCATAGACAAAGCGATCTGTAGTAACAATGTTGATTTACCAATTCCCGGTTCGCCACCCATCAATATCAATGATCCCGGTACCAATCCACCACCTAATACCCGATTCATCTCCTGATCAGGAACAGCAATGCGATGTTCATCTTTTATTGCAACGTCGTTAAGCAATTGTGCCTGTGCAACTTTTTTCTTAGCGCCATCATTTTTCTTCCATACCGGTGTGTCTTCGCTTCTTTGGATTACTTCTTCTACGAATGTATTCCATTGTCCGCACGACGGGCATCTGCCTGTCCATTTTGGTGCCTGCGCCCCACAATTCTGACAAAAAAAGGATGTTTTTACTTTAGCCACTTTTCACTTTTTGAAGTGGTGAAAGTAGAGTAATTTTTCTTGAGATTTTAGTATTCGAGTTGCATAAAATAGATTAAATGAAAAATTTTCGGAATGCCAAATATTAACACAGAGGATACAAAGAAAAAAAGGAGAAAAAAAAGAGCACTTTATTTTCTCCCTTTTTTCTCCTTTTTCTCTGTGTTAAAATAGTAATCCGAAATAAAAAAAGCCAACCCCTTTCGGAATTGGCTTTAGTGTGTCCTTAAGTGAAGGCTATTTCTTTTTTGTAAATTCTAGTTGTTTGATACCTGATGTGCCATCTCTATCATTTGCGATGATCAGAAAATCGTCATCGAGTTGTACGATCTGCCAGGTGCCGTTATAATCAAATTGACCGGATACTACGAGTAAGTTCTCTATTTTGATTTCAGCTTTTGAAATCGTAGTGTGAACATTGAAATCGCCTGTGTAATCTAGACCGTTTTCGCTACGAGTCATTTTCGCACTATTATTGAATG
>DAONBD010000100.1:0-2110 GCA_035401345.1 Candidatus Altimarinota bacterium | reverse complement strand
GTTGTTGGAGTAAGGCATTTAAAAAATTCAAAAAGGACTCTTGATTCTGCTTGGGAATTTGTAGATGAAAAAATAAGAAAAAGACATGATTATGCTCCTGTGTTGATCGAGTGTTTAAGATTGCATTCCAATGATTCGGTGATTGCAAGGCTTATAGAAAAAATCGTTCCGCTTCGAGATTCCGCTAGAAGAATTTATATGCCTTCGATTGAAAAATCGGAAAAGGAAAAAGCTTTTAATGGCGTTTTGATGGAGTTACTCGCGCATGGCGAAAAAACAGAGGCCTTAAAAGATACATATTTCTTGGAAATTAAAAAGGAAATTAATGACATAAACGCGGATATCTCCGGTAGAGTAGACAGCTATAACGAGGCTCTTTTGAGGTATAATGAAATACTGGAAAACGTTTTACTGAAGCCATTTGTTCTTGTTTTAAAAATGTCTAAGGCTGAGGGTTTTAACGTTTAATTTCAATTTTTGCTTGACGGTGAGTGCGCACTCACCTATACTCTGAATGTACTTAGATCATTCATATTTTGTTAGCATTTTGCTACTGGAAAATTTTAACCCAAATTCTTATGGAACCATTGACCGAAAAACAACAGGCTGTACTAGAGTTCATTGAAAAATATCAATTAAATAATGGTAAATCTCCTACACTTCGCGAGATGCGCGAACACCTTGGCGTTAGCAGTGATAATTCTGTTTTGAAACATCTCGAAGCGTTGAGGGCGAAAGGTTATATCAATAAAGATGAAACGCCGAGAGGGATCGGACTACTGGATAGTGTGCGTGAGAAATTAAGTTCCAGCGTTGTTTCCATTCCTTTGTTGGGGTCTGTCCCTGCCGGTGGACCTGTTTTGAGTGAAGAATACATTGAAAATTGGATTGGAATTGAAGGAAGTTTGGTTCGCGGACTGAAGGATTCTTTTATGCTTCGCGTGACAGGGACTTCTATGATTGATGCAGGAATTTATGAAGGTGATATGGTTATCGCGTCTGCGAAAATGGAACCGAAAAACGGAGATATAGTCGTCGCTTTGATAGATGGAGGAAATACTTTGAAGAGATTTGTACGCGATGGTGGACGAGCTTATTTGAGAGCTGAAAATAGCAGTTATGTGGATCCTGTGACTGGAAGTGTTGAAATATTGCCTGTGGAGGAATTGATGATACAGGGCGTGGTGACCGGACTTGTACGAACTTATTAACTTTTAATATATGATCTTGATTACAATCGATAACAATAAGGACTTCACAAGACTTAGGGTGAATAGGAGTAAAAGTTTTGCTCCCGTCAGGAGAAAACGATCACTTTTGGAAAGGCTTTTTGGAACTTCCAAAAGAAGTCGTAGTATACCTCTTATTCCATCTGTTCTTAAATAAAAATCTTCTTTTTTCCCTTGGCCGGCCGGTCTTTCATACTGATTTAAAGTTTTTCTTGTGCTAAAGAAATTTAGAGGATAGAATTTGGTGCGCTTTCTCTTAAATGCGACCAGATCCCCGTATTGCAAAGAGAGAAAATGGCAAAATGGAATTTTATCCTTTACTTGCCTTGCCACCTTAGCTCAGCCGGTAGAGCAATACTTTCGTAAAGTAGAGGTCCCGGGTTCGATTCCCGGAGGTGGCTCCATTTTGATTTTTGGTGAGTCTGAGGTAAACTTCGGATCCAGGGCATTTAAAGAAGTAAATGGGCATTACTCCAATGATGAGTCAGTATCGGGCTGTGAAGGAAAAATACAGTGATTGTATGGTGCTGTTTCGGCTGGGGGATTTTTATGAAATGTTTTTCGAAGATGCCGTTGAGGGATCGAAAATTCTCGGAATTGCTTTGACTGCGCGGAATAAAGGAGATGGGATGAAAGCACCAATGTGTGGAGTTCCTTTTCATGCTGTGGATGGATACATCGCAAAGCTCACTCGCGCAGGTCGCAAGGTCGCAGTGTGTGACCAAATGACAGAGCCTGATGGCCGTGGGATAGTGGAGCGCGAAGTTGTGCGCGTCGTGACTCCAGGTACGACTTTTGACGACAATATTCTTGATAAAAAAAGTAACAATTATGTCGCGTGTTTGGTTCAGAATTTTGATGGATATGGATTTGCATATAGC
>DAONBD010000099.1:0-2159 GCA_035401345.1 Candidatus Altimarinota bacterium | reverse complement strand
CTTTCTCATAAGTATGGATTGCTACCGTTACTAATTTTTCTTCCATAGCTTTTATTTTTTATTATATTAATAATCTTTTGTTTTTATCTACTTTGTAAATATAATAAATAATAAGTTGGTAGTACAAAAAACTTACGATTTTATTTTGCCAAAATCCGAAATAAAATGCCATTTCTGCCTCTTTTTTTTAATGTTTCGAGTTCTTCTCCTTATTTTCGGATCAAGTGAATAAACAGGTAATTATGTTGAATTTAAGCACAAAGTTTTGCTAGTAGAAAAACGAAAAAAGGAATGTTTCTTTTGATTATGATTTCTATATCGTAAATTTGTACTACTTTTAAAAAGTTGAAGAATGATAACATTTCCAAACGCCAAGATTAATATCGGACTCAATGTCGTAGAAAAAAGAGCCGATGGCTATCACAATCTTGAAACGATTTTTTATCCGATTCCAGTTAAAGACGCATTGGAATTTGTGCCTTCATCATCTGATGGTAAGACCACTTTCCATCAGTCTGGAATAACGATAGACGGCGACGCTGAGTCCAACTTAATCATGAAGGCTCTCCGCTTGTTGGAAAAGGATTTTTCTATTCCGCAACTCGATATTTACCTTGAAAAAGCCATTCCATTCGGCGCCGGATTAGGCGGAGGATCCTCTGATGCCGCTTTTATGCTGAAGATGTTGAACAAAGAGTTCAATCTCAAACTATCTAATTCAAAGCTAGAAAGTTATGCATCTAAACTAGGAGCCGACTGCCCTTTCTTTATAGAAAACAAAACCGTATTCGCATCAGGAATAGGCAATGTTTTCGAGCCTATTGAGTTTTCTCTCAAGGGTATGCAGATTGTTTTGATTAAGCCGGACATTCACGTGTCGACTCCTCTTGCCTACTCTATGGTGACTCCCAGACCGGCAGATTATCCGGTTAAAGAGTGGATCAAACGTCCTATCGACGAATGGAAAGGCAAAATTGTCAATGACTTTGAAATCAGCGTTTTCCCTAAATTTCCTGAAATCGAACGCATAAAGAACTCTCTTTACGAGAAAGGCGCTTTGTATGCTTCCATGTCAGGCTCAGGTTCTTCTGTTTTCGGAATCTTCGAGAATGTTTCTGAAGATATTCTGAGATCATACTCTGAGCATTACACATTCCTGGGTACTTTGGAATAATCTCTTTTGAATTTTTTATTTATACTATAATGATTTTTTATTTCTCAGCAACCGGTAATTCAGAATGGGTGGCCAAACAATTGGCCGATATACTAGGCGAAGTTACCGTGTCTGTCAATGATGAATTGCGAAATCCGCAGTCTGATTTTACCTTTTCGCTTTCAGACGATGAGCGTATAGGTTTTGTTTTCCCAATACACTCTTGGGGAGTACCTTCTCTTATGGTTAAATTCATTAAACGCTTGAAACTGGAGAATTACGCTGGTCATCAGGTCTTTGCTGTATGTACTTGCGGCGATGATGCCGGCTATACCAACAGGATTCTTAGTGATTTGTTGAAAAAGAAGAACTTAACGCTCGAATCTTGCCATACAGTGCAGATGCCGAACAGTTACATTGTATTTCCATTCTTCGATGTGGACAGCGATGAGGTGGAACATAAGAAAGTAGAGGCAGCTCCTATCAGAATACGCAAAATATCTAAAGCAATTGTTGATGGAATAGAGGATAAGTCTTTATATAATACAGGTTCAGTCCCTAGATTAAAAACAAATGTGATCTATCCTCTTTTCAAGAAATACACCTTCGGTCAGAATCCGTTCACTGTTTCTGACGACTGCATCCACTGCAGATTGTGCGCAATGAAATGTCCGGCAAATAATATCCGCATCGAGAACGATAAACCCGTTTGGGGCAACCAATGCGTGCAGTGTCTTGCCTGCGTAAACCATTGCCCGAAACGTGCCATCGATTACGGCAAAATAACCAAGAAAAAAGGCAGATATCATTTTGTGGAATCGAAATACGATTTCTCTCATCGCAATTATAATGAATAAAAAAAGCCCGGGGCGTTACCTCGGGCTTTTTTTTATAAACCAATGTCACGTCCTGAAATAGCGTTACAACAAAAAAGTAACGAATATGAAAGGAAAAGAAAGACAGTACGTTAGACGTTCACAAAAAGACTACCCGATGAGCTTTAAGC
>DAONBD010000098.1:0-2188 GCA_035401345.1 Candidatus Altimarinota bacterium | reverse complement strand
AATTTATCTGGGGATCAAAGGAAAAACTGAAAGTTTAATTCACCACAATTATTTTCTTGGCAGCAATTTCAAGGATTATGCAGACAATATTTTCACTGCATCAACAAGCCCCGAAAAACCGTATTACTACGTCAATGTGAGCAGCAAAAGCAATCCGGCATCTGCACCTGAAGGCTGCGAAAATCTCTTCATCCTTTGTCCGGTTCCGGATCTTCGTTTTAAATCAGACTGGTCAGACAGTGAACAGCTTGCTGACAATATTATTGATGATCTGTCTAAACGAATTAATATTGACTTGAAGAAAAATACTTTGACCAGAACTATTCTTAATCCGATTGACTGGGAAGAAAAATTTAATCTGTATCGAGGTAGCGGACTGGGTTTAGCACATGGGCTTTCTCAAGTTGGCGGATTCAGACCCTCGAACAAGGACGAAGTATTCAAGAATCTCTATTATGTTGGTGCGTCCACAACACCGGGCACAGGGTTACCAATGGTTGTAATTTCATCTAAATTAGTAACTGAACGTATTCAGGCAGAGCATGGAACTATATGACCAAATAAGTTATGATTTCAGCAAGAGGCTAACGAGAAAGTACAGTACGTCCTTCTCTCTAGGGATTCATATGCTCGATTCAAAATTCCATGATTCAATCTATGCAATTTACGGCTTCGTAAGAGTTGCCGATGAGATCGTAGATACTTTTCACCAATACGATAAAGAAAAGCTATTCAGAAGATTTTGCGAAGACACATATTTAGCTTTTGATAATGGAATCAGCACGAATCCTATCCTCAATTCATTTCAGGACACTGTCAACAAATTCAAGATTGATCGAAAATTAATCGATGCATTTTTAAAGAGCATGGAAATGGATCTCTCTTTTTCCAAATATGAAGAGAGCAGCTATGAAGAATATATTTATGGCTCAGCAGAAGTTGTTGGACTTATGTGCCTGAAGGTTTTTTGTCAAGGTGACGAAAAAAACTACGAAAAACTTGTTGCTCCGGCAAGGAGTCTTGGCTCTGCTTTCCAAAAAATAAATTTCCTTCGTGATTTCAAAAGTGATTTTGCGGAAAGAGGACGAGTATACTTTCCGGGAATTGATTTTAACAATTTCACAAATGATCAGAAAAAAGAAATAGAAAAGGAAATAGAAAAGGAATTTAATGATGCTTGGAAAGGTGTTATCAAACTTCCAAATGGAAGCAAACTCGGTGTATCAGTGGCCTACATTTACTACGTTACACTTTTCAAAAAAATTCGTCGTATCCCTGCAAACAAAATTAAAAGCGAAAGAATTCGTATAAATAATATTCAAAAAATAATTCTATTGATCCAAACCTGGTTTCGATATAATTTAAGACTTATTTGAATGAAATATTTCCTGATCTTTCTTGTCCTATTTACACAAGCTCTTGCTACCTATTCGCAAGAGCTTTCCAGGCTAGAAATGCGAAATAAATTTCAAGGTTGCACTTCAAAGGAAAATACTGAAACGCTCTACCTCCAACTGAGTGCACAAAAAAATGTTGATCAAATTCATTCAGGATATTACGGGGCTGTAGTCGCCTTACGTGCTAAATACAATTCTAACCCAATAAAAAAATACAACTATTGCAAAGAAGGGCTAATCCTTCTTTCATCTGCAATTGACAAAGCCCCGCATGACATCGAATTAAGATATCTAAGATTGATCATTCAAACAAACATTCCTTCCTTCCTTGGAATGAATACAAATGTAGAGGAGGATAAAAACACGATTCTAGGTCGAATTGAAAGCGAAAAAGACCTGCCTTTAAAAACCTTAGTTTCTCAATTTCTATTAAAAAGCGATATTTGTACAGAAACCGAGAAAAAGAAATTAGCCTCAATCTGACAGATGAAACAATACACCTATTTACTGATCAATTTCTTTGCCTTTCTTGTGCCTTTCTTATTCTCCTTTGAGAAAAGGATCTTCTTTTTCAAAAAACTAAAAGCTTTACTTCCTGCCATTTTGATCACCGGAGTGTTTTTTATTGTTTGGGACCATTTAATGACGGTTTGGAATGTCTGGGCTTTCAATCCAGAATACATTGTTGGCTATTATTTGTGGGATCTTCCAATTGAAGAGTGGTTATTCTTCTTTACTATCCCTTATGCCTGTGTTTTTACCTATGAATCTTTGAATTTCCTGATAAAAAC
>DAONBD010000097.1:0-2227 GCA_035401345.1 Candidatus Altimarinota bacterium | reverse complement strand
CAGATTATTTCCGTCGCGTTGAAGGTGCGGATGTTTTACTTCTTCGATTACAATGAAAAGATCTCCCGGTACTCCACCACGTTCAGCAGCATTACCTTTTCCGCTAACCGTTAACTGCATTCCTTCTCCAACTCCGGCCGGAATATTTATCGCAATGATTTCTTCACCGTGTTGCAAACCGCTACCGTGACATGACTTACATTTATTCTGGATCGTTTGACCTTCGCCATTACACGTCGGACAAGTAGACGTTGTTCTCATTTGACCAATGAAAGTACTTGTCACTCGATGAACTTGTCCGGCCCCATTACATGTCGTGCATTTATGAAAAGCAGCGCCATCTTGTGCGCCGGATCCTTTGCATGAAGTACAGGAAATATGTTTGTTGACTTTTATTTTTTTCTCTACGCCGTGAGCAATCTCTTCTAAAGTAAGGCTGACTTTAACCCGAAGATTGGTACCGCGATTTACTCTACGGCCACCTCTTCCTCCGCCACCGCCGAAGAAGCTTTCAAACGAATTTCCTTCACCGCCAAAAATATCGCCGAAATGAGAGAAGATATCTTCCATATTCATTCCGCCTTGTCCACCGCCGCCGCCACCGTTCATTCCACGATGACCAAACTGATCATACCGTTGACGTTTTTCAGCATTGCTTAAAACTTCATACGCTTCAGCAGCTTCTTTGAACTTCTCTTCAGCTTCCTTATTCCCCGGATTTTTATCAGGGTGAAACTTCAGAGCCATCTGACGATACGCTTTTTTTATATCACCTTCAGCAGCACCTTTTGCTACACCCAGTATTTCGTAATAATCTCTTTTCGACATAATTTTTTTTCAGATCTTAATTTCCTACCACCACTTTCGCATGACGAAGAACTCTGTCATTCAGAAAATATCCTTTTTCAACTTCGTCAATAACTTTTCCTTTCAAATCAGCTGTAGGAGCAGGAACATTGGTTATTGCATCATGTAGATCCGGATTAAAATCTTTTCCTGTGGCATCCATTGGTTTTAACCCTTTGCTTTCAGTAGTTGATTTAAGTTTTGAAAAGATCAACTTCATCCCTTCTTTGATTGCTTCAATGTCTTTGGTGTTTTCACTCGATTTAATTGCACGCTCCAAATCATCAAGGATTGGAAGTACGGCTAAAAAAACATCTGAACCGGCTAGCTTTGACTGCTCGATTCGTTCGCGGGAAACTCTACGTTTATAGTTCTCAAATTCAGAATACATGTAGAGGTATTTGTCACGCGATTCTGTCAATTCCGCTTCCAGCTTGGCAATTGGATCCACTTCTTCAACACTTGCATCCGGCAATGCGCCTTCGTTTTGGGCATTTTCCGACGTCAAATTTTCGTTCTCTGTACTACTTTCCATGTCAGGCGTATGGTCTTTCGATTTCATTTTATTTCTGATATTGTTAAAAATTGACAAATTTTGGGGATTTAGTGTCTATAGTCAAGTACTTTGCCACACCAATTTTGGAGTCAATTTGGCAGGTGCGAATATAGGGTTTTCTATTGGTGAAATTGCCGAAAAACACCTTAAACCCTTTAAACTCATTAAACCATCTAAACCCTTTAAACCAAAAACCCTTCAACAAGTGCAGTCCAAAAAAAAAGCAGAAGTAAAAACCTTCTGCCTTTCAATTATTTTAAATCGATTATTATTTGACTTGCCCTTGAATTGCCTGTTCAAGTGCAGCTCCTCGAAGATCTTTCCCGATGATAATTCCATTTCCATCGATCAACCAGTTTGCAGGAATAGACTGAACATTGTACAATTTCGCTGCATCAGAGTACCACCATTTTAGGTCACTTACGTGGTTTGGCCATTCTAATTTATCTTGTTTGATAGCGCCCATCCATGCTGCTTTATCTTTATCAAGCGACACATTATAAACCGTAAATCCTTTTCCGGATTTAAAATTTGAATTTTTGAATTTCGTGTAGGCCTGAACAACATTTGGATTTTCACGACGACAAGGACCGCACCATGAAGCCCAGAAGTCAATCAAAACGACTTTTCCTTTAAGACTGGAAAGTGCTATTTTTTTCCCTTCAGGAGATTCGAAATTCAGTTCAGGGGCTTTATTTCCTACTCCTGTTCCGACTGTTTGAGAATAGCTTACCGTTGAAGTTGAAACTAAAACAGCTAATGCGAAGATTATTTTTTTCATTGTTATTTTTTTTTCGGTTTCGGAGGTGCAATTACCCTTCCATT
>DAONBD010000096.1:0-2301 GCA_035401345.1 Candidatus Altimarinota bacterium | reverse complement strand
TTTTTCTTTTTTTGTTTGCCCAAAAAAAGAAACAAAAAAAGGGCACCACGCGCACCAAATCATTTGAATCTTCGATTACTCGACACTTCTTTGATTCAACTTTCAAATGATTTCGCACAGCGCGTGGACTCCCCGCACAATCAAAGTTTTATCTTTGATTTAAAAAAATGCTTGTCAACTGAGGACAGGGGCTTGCAATAAAATCACTCTGCGAAAATTCGATTAAAGTATAATTTTTAACTTTTACTTTTAAATTAGATTTTTATTGGACCTTTATGATTCTTAATCGTCCTTTCCGGTTACAACTTTTTTAACTCCATTGAAGATCGATTTCCAGCTGTAGTTGAAAATGAATCGCTCCGGGTCTCGTTTATAGGATATTCTCGCACTCGTTCGATTGTCTTTTTTTGTAGGCACATCCGATTTTACAATGAATGCATTGGCTAGAAGTGACACGATTTTCTTTCCGGTATTTTGTGTTTTTCCATCAACGATATCAACAACTGCAACCTTCAAATTATTATAATTCATTGCCACCGTTCCTGTAGAACTTTTCTTAGTCGCATGAAAATTAAACTTTACATAATTGATGTAACCATCATCTGCTTTCACCCCAGCAACATAGGGAAGCATCGTATTTAAAGTACTTGCAGGAAATGAATTAAGTTCGCCATTACAAAGGAAGGAATTGTCATTCTCCTCCATTGGAAATTCAAGCTTCACTTCTAAACTTGCCTTATTACCGAAAAATGCTTTTGCGTTGACAGTTAAAGTATCTTCCGGATTAAAATTAGAAATATTCTTTATCTGTGACACAATATGATTAAAGGAAATATGTCCGGCTGTGATTGAACCTCCATTCAATTCTTCATATAAAACATCACCATCTAATACATTCAGATGTTTCACAGAAACAGGAATATCAATACTCTTAATTCTTTCTTGCAAAGGAAGCGGGTATTCAACAATCTCGTGAATATTTTTATCACGATATGCATTCAATGCAAAACTTTTAATCTCCATCGAATCAGCTATTACCATTTGTCGTTCAACGAATGATTTTGCATCAAACGTGGAAGAGGTTATCAGCGGAATGATTAGAGAAAGTCTGTCCGTTTGTTTCCCGGCTCTATGTCCAAATTCTTTTTTTGAATAGCTGGGAATTACCTGGAAAGAATCAATTTGCAACGACCTTTTCGCAAAAGAAACTTGCAGCATAGAAACCTGGATGGTATACAAACTATCTTTGGTCAGATATTTTATTCCTTGCAAACGTGCATCGATATCATAGGCGGAAAAGGCCTTGCTATCTTTTATAGTATCTACAGAAAACTCTCTAATAGTAATTAGTCCCTTATCTGACTTGAAAAGAGGAAGAGTATCCGTTCTATTCGTAAAGTAAGCGAAATGAGGATCTGTTATTTTGATCTCAGAAATGTTCACGGAATTTTTCGCCTCCGGCTTCTTCACCTGTTCACCGGTCTTTTTTTCCTTCACTCTAGTCATCGTCAGATAAGGTGAATTGATTTCCAGCGTACCGGCTTGCAGATTTTTTTTAAAGATCAACTTGAAAACAGAAACGTCTTCAATACTGATGGACTCAGCCTTTAGCGATGTCAATGGCGAATCAGATGCTGTATCAGAATTTACTAACTTCACATCAGTAAGTAACATCCCGGAGTTAAATCCTGTGAGATTGATTTCACCAACTTCAAGAACGTAATCACTCTGTGATCTGTTATAAATTTCAACCAGATTCTTCTTGATATACGATTTAAATATAATTGGCAGTAAAATAAAAAGTGCCATTATTGATATCAATACAATCAAACTGATTTTTAGTATTCGCTTTTTAACCTTCATCTACTCAAAAGTACGGTTTATATATTTGATTCTACTTTTTATTAACAAGATGCATTTCAAGCCAGAACATGAAAAGAAATTCCCAGACGACATTTCATTGAAATTGACAAATTAATTACATTTGACAAAAATAAATCACGATGAGAAAATTCTACTTTTTTATATTGGTACTATTCGCCACGACAGCTAATGCCCAAAATCCAACTGTGGTTGGCGATTCCATGCTTTGTCCAAATTCAACCGGAATGGTAAGCACGCAACCCTATGACACTTACCAATGGTTCATTCGGTACTTCGGTTCAAGTACGATCACGCCTATTAGTGGAGCGAATTCGCAATTTTTACCAATTGATTACTCGACCTATGCAGCATCTTATCTTTCTGTCGAAGTCACACTAGGAGCCAACGATTATATTTCGCCGGAGTTTTTCGTAGATG
>DAONBD010000095.1:0-2332 GCA_035401345.1 Candidatus Altimarinota bacterium | reverse complement strand
GAGTTAAGGGCTTTTCAGGTTTTTCCATATTTTATTCGGTTATTTGTACTTTGAATCCTTCTTTTTCAAGCGTTTTTTTGATGTTCATAACAACAGAAACTTTTGGTGGATTAAGATCGTTTAAGGCGTACTTGAGTCCGAGCTTTTTCCACTTATAAATGCCGTAAGTATGGTATGGCAAGAGTTCAATTAATTCAAAATTTATTTGATGCAAAAATTCAACTAAAGCTTTCAAATTATCTTTTGTGTCGGTATATCCGGGTAGGACGACATAGCGTAGCCAGAGTTTTGGCCCACTATGCGCGACGATCTCATGGCTCAAATAAGTGATGTTATCCAGTATTTGTTCATTTCCACAGCCTGTGAGTCTCCTATGAACTTCGCTATTGAAATGCTTCAAACTTACCATAAATAAATCAACATAAGGGAATATTGAATCGATTACTTTTCTGCTTGTGAATAGGGAAGTATCAACAGTCGTATGTATGCCATTTTTCTTGCAAAGCTTCAAAACTTCCAATAAAAATTCAGGTTGAAAAACAGGATCACCCCCACTAAAAGTCACGCCACCTTTTGATCCAAAATAAGGCTTGTATTTAATGATATCATTCACCAATTCCTCCGCACTCATACATAGATAATCTTTCATATCCAGCATGTCGCGATTGTGACAATAAACGCATCTCAAAGGACATCCTTCTAGAAACACGACGAACCTGATTCCGGGCCCATCCAGCGCCCCAAAACTTTCAAAAGAATGAATCATTCCTTTTTTGCATTGTTTGGTTTTCCCTTTGATTTGCTTAATTCGTTCAGCCATATTTTTGAACTAATAAAATTCTTTGTGAAAAGTTCGAGCAATAACTTCTTTTTGTTGCTCCTCAGTTAATTTAATAAAATTCACAGCATAACCGGAAACGCGAATTGTGAGCGAAGGATATTTCCAAGGTTGTTTCATCGCATCTTCCAGAACAGATCGATCTATCACATTTACATTTATATGATGACCACCTTTTTTGAAATATCCATCCAACATATCAACCAAATTTTGTACGCGAATATCAAAGGTTTTTCCGAGCGTCTGAGGAACTATGGAAAAAGTATTTGAAATGCCATCTCTACAAGCGCTGTACGGAAGTTTTGCAACGGAATTCAATGAAGCCAAAGCGCCTTTTTTATCTCTGCCATGCATAGGATTTGCTCCCGGTGCAAAAGGCTCAAAAGCTTTTCTTCCATCCGGTGTGGCGCCTGTATGTTTTCCATAAACAACATTCGAAGTTATGGTCAAAATAGACAGTGTATGTTCGGCATTCCTATATGTAGGATTCTTGCGAAGAGATTTAATAAATCTTTCAACGACTTCGACTGCGATTTTATCAGCACGGTCATCATCATTTCCATAACAAGGGAATTCGCCAACTATTTTGAAGTCCTTTGCTATTCCTTTTTTATTACGCACCGCAGTAACTCGAGCATATTTAATAGCGGACAAACTATCAGCTACAATTGATAATCCGGCAGCTCCAAAAGCCATAAATCTATGCACGTTTACATCATGCAAAGCCATTTCACTTTTTTCGTAGTTGTAGTGATCGTGCATATAATGAATCAAATTCATAGTTTCCGTATATCGCGTCGCGAGCCAATCCATTAATTTGAAATAAGCATTTTTAACTTCGTTATAATCCAAAACTTTATCGTGTTTTAACTTTGGAACTCCCGCGACTATTAATTCTTCTTCAAATTCATCATAGCCTTGATTAATGGCGAGCAGAAGAAGTTTCGCAATATTACATCTGGCACCAAAAAACTGCATTTGTTTGCCGATAGTCATAGCTGAAACACAACACGCGATTCCATAATCATCTCCGTGAATAGGTCTCATCAATTCATCATTTTCAAATTGAATAGCGCTGGATTCCACAGCCACTTTTGATGCATATTTTTTGAAATTTTCAGGAAGTTTGTCCGACCACAAAATAGTCAGATTCGGCTCCGGAGCAGGCCCCAAGTTTGATAAAGTATGGAGAAGTCTATAAGTCATTTTCGTTACCATTGTTTTGCCAACTTTGGAGTTTTTTGCACGCGAGCGACCATTTGCTTTTGCTCCTACACTTCCTTCACTCATTCCACCAAGCACACAAGTGACCCAAGTCGGATCGCCGGCAAAAAGCGCATTGTATTCGGGATGTCTCAAATGTCTCACCATTCTTAATTTAATAACGAAATCATCCACCATTTCTTGAATTTGTTCCTCGGTGTAACGACCGGTTCGCAGATCTTTTTCAGCATAAATATCCAAGAACGCGTCGATTTTCCCCATACTCATAGC
>DAONBD010000094.1:0-2377 GCA_035401345.1 Candidatus Altimarinota bacterium | reverse complement strand
ACAAAAGAAGGAATACGAGTTTCTGCTCAAAATCTAGCCGGTATTGAAATATCTCTATCAAAAAACGCTGTAGGTCGTTTTCTTGCAAAAGATATTAAATTTGGTGATTCTGTATTGTATAAAAAAGGAGAATTTGTTACAGAGTCTATCGCCCGAGATATTGAAGAAAAAGGCATAACGGAGATATGGGTACGATCTCCGATGACGTGTGAAACTTCACGAGGAGTATGTCAGCGTTGCTATGGTCGTGATCTTGCAACAGGAGAACCAGTGGATTTGGGTGAGGCTGTCGGGACAGTTGCAGCGCAATCTATAGGTGAACCTGCAACACAACTAACTATGCGCACATTTCACGCAGGAGGAGCTGCGGCTGCTTCTGGAGACATAGTGGCTGGTCTCCCTCGAGTACAAGAAGTCTTTGAAAGACGTCCTCCTAAAAACCCGGCTCTAATTTCTGAAATAAACGGAATTGTAACTGACGTTTCAGATCACAACAATGAAAAAATAATAAAGATATTACCTGAAGTAGAAGACAAAAAGAATTCAAAAGCAGAGATTTCTTATTCTGTACAATACAGAAGAACGCCGATCGTTAAAGTAGGTGATCATGTAAAAAAAGGTCAATTATTGACTGATGGTTCAGCAGATTTAACTGAGCTTTTCAAACATGCAGGCAAAGAGAATACTCAGGAGTATATAATCGATGAAATAAGTAAAATTTACGAATTGCAAGGGGCTTCTGTATCACGTAAACACATAGAGGTCATAGTCAAACAAATGTTCTCACGCGTACAAGTAAAGGATCCAGGTGATACTGAATTACACCGCGGGGCTACTGTTGAAATGTTTGAAGTTCGAGAGGCAAATGAACTTGCAGTTAAGAGTGGAGGAAAAGAAGCTAAAGTAATTCCTCTTGTTTTGGGTATAGCTAATGTTGCTCTTTCTCGAGCTTCATTTCTTTCAGCAGCTTCTTTTCAACATACTACCAAAGTCCTTATTGACGCAGCAGTTAGAGGTAAACAAGACGATCTGCGCGGACTTAAGGAAAATGTCATAATTGGTCGTTTGATTCCAGCAGGAACCGGCCTTCCTGGTAGTCCAAAATGGGAAATGATTAATGAATTGCAAAATATGCTTGATAGTGAAATGACAGATCAAGCATACGAATAAACACACGACGTTTTGTATTACGCCGGAGTGTATGTCGGAAATAACACAACGCATAAAAGATAGACTAGGCATTGTTGAGGTGCTGTCTTCATATATACGGCTGGAAAAGGCAGGAAAAAATTTTAAAGCTACCTGTCCTTTTCACCATGAAAAAACTCCGTCATTTTTCGTATCACCAGAACGTGACGCTTATTTTTGTTTTGGATGTGGAGCATCTGGAGATATTTTCACATTTGTTGAACAATTTGAAGGACTAGATTTTTCAGGAGCTCTAAAAGAACTAGCAAAACGTGCTGGTATTACACTTCCAGAGATACAAAAAATAACAATTAATACGGAAAATAGATTGTATGAAATACTTGAAAGTGCAACAGTATTTTATGAACGAGAACTTGCTAAACGAAAAGATGTACAAGAATATTTAGCTCAACGCGGTGTAAATCAAAAAACTTTGAGTACGTTTCGTATAGGATTTATAGCTGGTCCCGAACAGGTGGGCTGGCGAGCATTGCATGACTATTTGATACAACAACGTTTTTCTGTGCAAGAAATAGAGGGTGCTGGTCTGATCAAACGATCGTCAGAAAATAAATTTGGATCAGGATACTATGATGTGTTTCGCTCAAGGATTATGATGCCAGTTTATGACTCTTCTGGACGTGTAATTGCTTTTTCCGGGAGGTTATTTGGCATAGAAAACAACGAAACTCCTAAATATATTAATTCTCCAGAAACTACATTATTTAAAAAGGGAAAAATATTATACGGATTGGATAAGGCTAAATCGTTTATCCGAAAATATGATTTTTCGATTCTAGTAGAAGGGCCATTTGATCTTTTGTTGGCGCATCAAGTTGGATTTGCAAATACAGTTGCGGTACAAGGCACAGCGCTAACGGCCGATCATATAGAACGCCTTAATCGATTTTCAAAAAATATTTTGTTGGCTTTTGATGCTGATACAGCTGGAGTGCAATCGATACTAAAGAGTGCTCGTATAGCACTTGAAGCTGGTATGGATGTAAAAGTAGCAGATCTTCCTGAAGGTAGTGATCCAGCTGATGTAATTAGAAAAAACACAAAAACATGGAAGACTTCGGTTCGCTCAGCTCGTCATGTTATAGAGTTTTTATTGGAAGTTGCAAGCAGAGGGAAAACTGATGAACGAGATTTCAAGAAGCGAGTTCGCAACGAAGTGTTGCCTTTT
>DAONBD010000093.1:0-2474 GCA_035401345.1 Candidatus Altimarinota bacterium | reverse complement strand
ACAACGGACTTGCTCCTGATCCGAAACTGAATGATATTGGAAGAAAACTGATCACAGGAAAAGAATCTGATCTCTATAAGTTCCGAGTTCCGACATTAAGAAATATTGAAATGACCTATCCATATATGCATGATGGAAGATTCAATACTCTAGAAGAGGTGTTGAAATATTATTCTGAAGGTAAATTTCATTCGACCGGATTTGATAAGGAATTGACCAAAACGACCGGCCTCACTGAATCGGAAAAAATTGACCTGATCATTTTTTTGAGGACGTTGACGGATAAGACGTTTTTGTATGATAGGCGGTTTGCGAATCCGTTGTAAGGTGAAAAAAACACAGAGAACACTAAGTTCACAATGAGAACACGGAAATCAGTGTGTAATTGAATCTAAGGTAAGACTAAAAAAAGACAGTAAATATTTTCGATATTGGAATTTAATTAGCGATATATTCCGTGTTCTTATTGTGAACTTAGTGCACTTAATGTTTTATTTTCACTAGCAAACTTGTAGAGAAAAAAATGAAATTAGTAACCTGGAACTGCCAAGGTGCATTCAGAAAAAAGGCCGCAGCTATCTTGCTACACAAGCCTGATATTTTGGTAGTGCAAGAGTGCGAGCATCCGGATAAATTAATTTTTGGTTCGGAAACTCCTAAGCCGAATGATGTGCTTTGGTTTGGTGATAACAAGCATAAAGGTCTTGGTGTATTTTCTTA
Organism: Candidatus Altimarinota bacterium; assembly: GCA_035401345.1. Classification (GTDB taxonomy): domain Bacteria; phylum Patescibacteriota; class Gracilibacteria; order UBA1369; family LOWO2-01-FULL-3; genus DAONBD01. The sequence continues at coordinate 1,754 of DAONBD010000093.1, read as the reverse complement.
TGGTGTTCATAGATTTCAAATTATTGATAAACACAATCAGGATTTAAAAATAGTGTTGCCGGTTCTTGTTTCAGGAGGGAAAGTCGACTTTACACTTTTTGCTATCTGGGCAAATAACCGTGACGATCCGGATGGCCAGTATGTTGAGCAGATCTGGAAAGCGATCCATCACTATGATGAATACTTATCCGGGCTTTCAATTCTGACAGGAGATTTTAATAGTAATACGATCTGGGATAAGCCGAGAAGAATTGGTAATCATACTGCAGTAGTAAAAAAGTTGTTTGAAAAAAACATTCACAGCATTTATCATAAGCATTTCAATCAGGAGCAAGGAAAAGAAAAGCATCCGACTTTTTATTTGTACAGAAATAAAACAAAACCCTATCACATGGATTATTGCTTTTCTTCAGGAGAGCTTTTAGAAAAAGTAAAAAGTATAAAAGTAGGTACCTTTAAAAAGTGGATTGCGTTGAGTGATCATACGCCTTTGATGGTGGAGTTTGAAATGTGAAATCGAGACAAGTAAAAAATAAACTGACGTACTTAATTACCAAAAAGTTCCCCTCCGGGGATGACACTTTCCGTTTGTGCAATATCGATGAGAGAAAATAAAAAACGTGCGACCCAAAGGGTCGCACGTTTTTTATTTTCTCTCATCGATAAACATGAGCTGTATAAGTCATCCCCGAAGGGGAACTTTTTGTTTACCAGGTAATACTTTTTTAAAGTGATGTTTTTAATATCCTTTTACCCTTACCTTAATTTTGACTTATTCTATTGCAACTCCGCAATCACCGTCACCCCACCCAAAACCTTCTGTTCCATACCGACTTTGATCTTTGTTCCAAGCGGTAAAAAAATATCCACACGTGAACCGAATTTTATAAAGCCAAGTTCTTCGCCTTGTTTTACCATCCATCCGGCTTTTGGATAACAAACAATTCTTCTTGCAAGAGCACCTGCAATTTGTCGGAGAAGAATTGGAGTTTTTGCGCCATTCTCAATTACTACAGTTGTGCGTTCATTTTCGGTTGATGATTTCGGATGCCATGCAACAAGAAATAATCCCGGATGGTATTTTGAAAATGTGATTTGTCCACTGATGGGATATCGATTAACGTGCACATTGATTGGCGACATAAAGATCGAAACCTGAATGCGGCGATCTTTCAGTACTTCCGTCTCCGTTGTTTCTTCGATCACAACTACCTTTCCGTCTGCCGGTGCTACGATATATTTTTCATTCTTAGTAAGAGTTCTGCTGGGATGACGAAAGAACTGCAGAACGATAAGAAAGAGAATTACAGAAATAGAAAGGATAGCTATTTTGATCCAGTTATATTCAGGGCCGATGAAAATATCGGAGGCAATATTTATCGCTGTTAAAACAATCAGTGAAATTGCCAGTGATGCATAACCTTCTTTGTGAATTGTCATTTTGTTAATTTTCTAAGTGGGAATGGGTGCAAAATAAAAAAAAGGAGATAACAATCTCCTTTTTTAATAAATATGTGAAGTCTTCTTAGTAGCTCCCTCTTGATTTCAGCGATTTTGAGACTTTTTCAATTGCAAAGATGTATGCAGCAATTCTTAAAGACACTTTATGCTTATCAGCAACTGCCCAGATGTTTTTAAATGCATTGATCATGTATCTGTCAGCACGTTTGTTGATCTCATCTTCCGGATAATAGTAGCCGAAACGATTTTGAGTCCATTCGAAGTAAGAGACAGTAACACCACCACCATTTGCA
>DAONBD010000092.1:0-2534 GCA_035401345.1 Candidatus Altimarinota bacterium | reverse complement strand
TACTGTTCTGCATCCTTAGTCGATTGCCTCAGTTGTCTGATTCTTTTTGATCTTAGCATTCTTTACCTTATTAGCGAAAGTTTTCGCCGGTTTGAATGCAGGGATGTTATGTTCAGGTATAATGATGGTCGTGTTCTTAGAGATGATACGTCCCAACTTCTGAGCACGCTTCTTAATGATGAATGAACCGAAGCCACGTAAGTAAACGTTCTCACCATCGGACATTGTATTTTTTATCACTTTCATAGCCGCTTCTACTGCTTGTAAAGCCACAGTTTTTTCGATTCCTGTTTTAGTTGAAATTTCGGCTACTAATTCTGCTTTTGTCATTTCTTTGAGTATTAGGTAATTAAATATTGGGCGGCAAAGATAGCGCTTCAAATTAAATCCAAAAACCTATTGAGGTAAATTTTACTAAAGAATGCAAAATAATTTTTTAGGGGTTAAAATAATGAATTTCAACATCTTATAGTTACTTTTAACTATAATTCACTAAAATATCCTACATATTTTATCAACGACCTCCCGAAAAAGGCGTCGTTTGCCGACCGCAGGCAATCGAATTTAGTAACTTCGTGGCGCGGGCTTCATTGATGAAGAAAGCAATTTGGAAAGATGAGAGAATTTGGGAAAAAGATCATTTCCTGGTATCAGAAAAACAAGCGTGATCTTCCATGGCGGAATACTTCAGACCCGTATAAGATCTGGCTTTCAGAGATAATACTACAGCAGACCAGGGTAGACCAGGGAATGGCTTACTATCACCGGTTCACCGATAAATATACTAACGTCCATGAACTGGCAAATGCTTCAGAAGACGCTATACTTAAGCTCTGGCAAGGCTTAGGCTATTATTCCCGGGCCCGAAATCTACACAAAGCTGCAAAGGACATTGTGGTTCGCTTTAATGGTTCGTTTCCACAGGAATTTGAAGAAATTAAATCCCTGAAAGGTATTGGTGATTATACAGCAGCAGCAATTGCGTCATTTGCATTTAAGTTACCCCATGCTGTGGTAGATGGAAATGTTTTCAGGGTTTTGAGCAGGTATTCCGGAATTTCTACCCCTATTGATTCCGGGGCGGGGAAAAAAGAATTCATAGCCCTTGCAAACGACCTTTTAGGAAAGCATCCGCCTGACATTTTTAATCAGGCGATCATGGAATTTGGGTCGCGACAATGTAAACCTGTTTCGCCGGATTGTTCAGTGTGTCCATTGCAAGCAACATGTTATGCCTATTCAAATAACGTGGTCGATTCTCTTCCTGTTAAATCGAAAAAAACCAAAATCAGGAAGCGATTTTTTCACTATCTTGTCATACGTGAAAAGGATAATTTTTTCATTCGTCAAAGGAAAGAGAAAGATATCTGGACAGGCTTGCATGATTTTCCATTAATTGAAACATCTGCAGCCGAGAGTGAAGGAAAGGTAATGTCGTCGAAAGAGTGGAGAGATCAATTTGGCAAACGAAAATCGAAATTAACAAATATCAGTAAGGAGTATAAACACATTTTGAGTCATCAGCATATTCATGCAACATTTTATGAAATAAGCAGTGACCTCAAATCGTTTAATGAAAAGGAAGAAGACTGGAAAAAAGTAAATTCAGTTACAGTAAAAGAATTTGCTGTTCCAAGATTAATTGAAGAGTATCTGAAACAAATGTAAGTTGAAGTCTACAAAAAAATACCGCAAATAAGTTCCTTATTATACGGTTTTCAAAAAGCAGACTGAGGCTTTATCTTTGTTGTCATAAATCAAATTAAAAACAAAAAACAATGAGCGGAGTAAATAAAGTGATCCTTGTAGGACACGTGGGGAAAGACCCGGAAGTAAAATACCTTGAGGGTGGTGTAGCGTTAGCACGCTTTCCACTGGCGACATCAGATTCATACAAGAACAAAGAAGGTCAGAAGATCGAAACCACAGAATGGCACAATGTCGTTGTTTGGCGAGGTCTGGCTGAAATCGTTGAAAAGTATGTTCGTAAAGGCAAATTGATCTATATCGAAGGAAAGATCAAAACCCGTCAATATGGTGATGAGAACAATAAAAAGTACATCACTGAAATTGTTGCCGAAGAAATGACAATGTTAGGTGGACCGAGAACTGACAATCCGGAACCGGCTGCCAGTACGCAATCGACACCTGAAATGGCAGTAACGTCTGCACCGTCAGACGACCTTCCATTTTGATCAATTAAAATGTTAAAAACAGGCTCAAAGTTTTTTTTAGCTTTGTGCCTGTTTTTTATTTTAGCAACCTATAACAACACTCCTTGGACCCCGGTAGTTACCCTATATTAATCATTCAGATGCAGGATATTTTATCCATTCTGAACCCTGCATTTACATTATCAGCTCAATTTTTAGTAGAAGTTGTTGTTTTATTCGGCTTGCTTTTGATCTCGGGATTTATCTCCGGTGCAGAAACAGCTTTTTTTGCAATTACACCGGTTCAGCTTTTTGAGTTGAAAGAATCTCAGCGGTCACGCCATAAACTTGTATACAGTTTACTTGAACGGCCGAAACGTT
>DAONBD010000091.1:0-2547 GCA_035401345.1 Candidatus Altimarinota bacterium | reverse complement strand
GGGGCCTGTCCGCATGGCGTCAGCCTTTTCACTTCATTAAATAATTTCTGTTTATTGCAAATCGTATATTGGGACACTTCAATTTTTTGGCGCGCTCCCCGGGGATTTATATGTATAGTCAAAAAATCAGACTTTTTAATGCAGCAAAGTGGCTCTTGTTTAAAGAGTCTAAAATGCTACTTTTGTAGGACATCCATTTCCCCGGCACATTTATGTTGTTTTTGAAACCGATACTTTTAGATCAGATGAAGAATGCCAATTTCTTCAGTGATGCAATAAGCTGGTTTTTTTTATTTCTGAACGTTTGTCTTATTGTTGGCGGCTATGTCTTGTACAAACAACTGACAAAGAAATTTGCTGAAGAAAATAAAAAGATCTCTGATAAGTTAAGCGACCGTTCTTATAATGTGATGATGCAAAAGTGGGATCTGGAAAGAAAGAATTTATCAATCTCCCAACAGAATCAGGAAATTCTGGATAGTTTGCATTATGCAAAAAATATTCAGTCTGCAATCATGCCACATGCCGATTCAATTGACAGGATCTTCAAAGATGGATTTGTATTGTACATGCCCAAAGATATTGTCAGCGGCGATTTTTATTTTCTGGAAGAACTGAACGATCGCATTTATCTGGCTGTCGCCGATTGCACCGGTCATGGTGTTGCAGGTGCATTTATGAGTATGGTTGGAACAGCATTGTTAAAGCAAATCATTCTGCAAAATAAATTTACCGATCCTGCGAAGATCCTGAACGATTTGAATGAAGGAATTGTAGAAGCCCTACGACAAAAACAAACTTCATCGCATGGCGGAATGGATATTGCAATGTGTGTGATCGACAAAATGGAAATGACTTTGAAATTTGCCGGAGCAAACAGGCCATTACATATCGTAAGAAATTTTACTACAGAATTGATCAAGCCGGATAAACTACCAATTGGAGGATTCAACGATGATGAGAACAGAACTTTCAAATCACAACAGATCGCTTTAGAAAAAGGTGATCACATCTACTTGTATTCCGACGGCTATGCTGACCAGTTTGGCGGAATGGAAGGAAAGAAGATCATGACTAAAAAATTCCGTGAGCTGCTAGAAAATATGCATCAGACTCCAATGAAAAGTCAACATGAATCATTGTTAAATTATTTCAACAACTGGAAAGGAAAGTTTGAGCAGGTGGATGATGTGTTGGTGATTGGGGTCGTGGTTGAATAACTTCGGATTAAAGTTAAAAGTTAATCTAAAAAAAATTTAACACAAAGAACACAAGTTCACAAAGGTCCACGGAATTTAGCAAGTGAATTTACCCGCCCGCTTCATTTTTTCTTTTTTCTTTTTTCTTTTTTCTTTTTTCTTTTTCTTTTTCAAAACTCAAAACTCAACACCGTCTAATCCAAAATCCGAAATTGCATAAAAAAAGGAGGTAGTCACCGACTACCTCCTTCCCCCCAATATATTTTAATTAATTTTTTACTACCACTAAGTATTTAGATGCACTCCAGAATTTTTCAGGATTCGTGATTGACAAACTAACTACTTTTTTGTTTTCTGTATTCAACGTGTAAGAATCAGCCGGGTGAGAAGTAACGATCTTAGCTGTTTTGCTGTCGATTGGAATGTTATTCGTTACTACGTAATCGATCTTGTTGAATTTACTGTTATCAACATTTGGAGCAAGCGCCGGAGATTTTCCGATTCCGATGAATCCACCGGTACGGTTAATCACTTTAAGGTCTTGCAGCTCTTTTTGCTTTCCAACCACATAATATGCAGTATGCATAACAGCAGTTTGATCGTCGATTACTTTTGTCTTTGCTGTAGATTCAGCATTTAATGTTTCAACATTCGTTTGAAGTGTAGCAACCTGAGTGTTTAGATTAGCAAGTTTCTCATTCAATTCCACAAGTTCGCGATCCTTCGTTGCAAGTTGGTCATTAAGTGACTGGATCATTTTTTCGAACTCTTTAATTTTTCCGCCTGAAGCTTTCACTTTACGATTCAGTTCAGCAATTTTTTTGCGGTTCTGATCCATCAATTCATTGATGGCTGCGATATTCTGATTGATACGCTCACGTGAAGTAGACTTTAATTCACCTTGCTTCTCAACGTTTACATTAATGGCATTCTGCTTGTGAGCTACCGAATCCAAGTTGGTTTCGATCTCACTGAAATCAGCAAGAAATTCATTAATAGAGTTGTCTCTTTCGCTGATCACAGAAGAAAGAGAATCGCTCGTTCGTTTCGCCGAATCAATTTCAGCTTGTCTGTTATCGCATCCGGCGATAACTAACATTGTTGCGATTGCAAAAATTAGTTTTTTCATAGTGTTATGTTTTAGCGTGTCGCGAAAGAAGGATTAAAGAGGATATCAACTTCCGAAACAGCATGGTTAAAATTCAATTTGATAATACAAAGAACGTCATGAAATTAGGAGCGAATGTGATGAATGATAAAAAGTTTTCAGCGATAGAATGTAGATAAACTATGTTATCATTAAGCTTTGCCATATTTCTCTCAAACAGATTAAGAGGTTTAAAATTCT
>DAONBD010000090.1:0-2580 GCA_035401345.1 Candidatus Altimarinota bacterium | reverse complement strand
ATTTCCTCTTGGTGCTGCTAACTTCCTCTTGAACCTCGTACTGACAGTTTTGTACGTTCCATCTTTTGGAATTACAATGACGGAAGGAGCTGATACGGCTGTCCGAATTTTCTTCCCTTTCGCTCTTTATTTGGCAGGTTTGGCATTTTCAATTTTGCTTCTCACCTTTAAAAATAGAGATGTTGTTGCGACAGTTGTTGCATTGGTACTGAACTCTATATTGGTTGTAAGCGCATTCTTCTTCATTTATTCAGCTTACTTCGCAGGTTAATTTTGAATGATCTTTTTAAAGGAGTCTCTTTAGTTAGAGGCTCCTTTTTCGTTCAATTTTATTACTTCAAATTCTTCAGATATTTACTAGCCTCATCCAGCTGTCTATCAAAATTATTATCAAAATCATCTTCGTACAATTCCACCACGATATCAGGTGCAAGCCCCACTTTATTTACATCCACACCATTAGGAGTAAGCCATTTCGCTATAGTTATTCTCAGACTTGATCCGTCTTCGAGATATTCGACAGCCTGAACGCTACCTTTTCCAAAAGTTGTCGTGCCCATAATCACAGCTCTTTTGTGGTCTTTTAAGGCACCGGCAACGATCTCGGAAGCGGAAGCGCTTCCATCATTCACGAGTACAACCATAGGTACATCAAGTAATTTTTGAGAGGTTATAGTTTTCAAAATTTCAGAGTTCATTCCGTTTTTTTCCTGAGTTTTCACGACGGGCAAATCAGTATCAAGGAAATAAGAAACAACATCGACAGCTTTATCGAGATAGCCTCCTCCGTTACTTCTCAAATCCAAAATAATTCCTTTTGGCTCATTTAATATCAATGGAGCCATAGCGGATTTCAACTCACGCGCAGTATCGTCAGCGAATTGGTTTATTGAAATGTGAACGATATTGTCATCAAGCATTTTACTATCAACGCTATCAATATTTATTTTTGCTCTTATAACGGTCATTTCAATAGCATTGTCAGCTCCTTTTCTCAAAATAGTTAAATTAACAGGAGTACCTTCCTCGCCACGTATATTTTGAACAGCCTCAACAAAAGATAAATCACTGGCAAATTCATCATTGATTTTATAAATAACATCACCGGCTTTTATTCCAGCTTTTTCCGCAGGGCTGTCTTTTAATGGATTCACAACGATGATTTGACCATTATCCACACTCAATTCAGCTCCTATTCCTTGCAGATCTCCGTTCAGACTGTTTGTAAATTCGTTAGTTTCTTCAGGATCCATGAATACCGTATAAGGATCGTCTACGGCATCAACCATACCTTTTATTGCACCATAAACCATCGATTGCGTATCCAAAGCATCTTCATATACATACTGATTTTTTAATATGTTCCAGACTCCCCAAAATAAGTCCATATCTGTTTCTTTTGGAAGAGCGCCGGGAACCGTTTCTTTGATTCCGATATATTCTGCGGCGTCATCGATATAGCCCTGATCTGTGAGGTAATATCCTGAACCACCTCCTATTAAAAAAGTAAAAATAATTACGAGCGTTTTTTTGAGAATTTTCATAAGGTTTTGAAGTTAATTTTGAATTAAGGTGAGGCAATTTTATCACACTTTGTTTTTAGAAAAAATTAAGAAAAATTTAAGAAAAAATTTAGGAAGATTTAAAGTTTTTGAAAGAATAGGTATTTATAATCGAGGCGTCTTAGAAAAAATCAAAAAGTCCATTAACAAAACGAGAAGTGAAATATGTTGAAAGGGTGGTTTGGTTCGGGTGCATTGCACTCATGATTGTCACTATTCTGTTAAACAACGCTCAAAGAATCAGCAAGAAAGAACCGGAGCAGCCAAAAATAACACCGATCACAAAAGAAACACCTTATATAAGAATATCCGCGCAAGGGATGGAAGGATACAGTTCGGAAACCGATTTTACATATCAAAACGGATTCAGCGATGACAGGCTCACGATATCAAAAAACAATTCAAATATCTCATTAGAGATCAGGATCGCAGAGCAGTCGGAAACCGTTCAGGATTTTCAAAATCGAATAGATGAAAAATTTTTCGACGGACCAAATGGGTGGAGGTATTACTTCGAACCGAATTGGAATTCCGATCCGAAAACAAATGCGTATGAAAATATAAGAAAAGTTTTTTTCAGGGAGCATAGAGGGGTTTTGGTCAAGGCCTATCAATACGACTACACAGGAGGTATGTATGACAGGGAAATAGAAGAAATACTGAAGGGAATTGAGTTTTTTTGATCTTTGCGGCTTGTTCTAAAAGGTTCAACAAAAAAACGCATGGAGGAATGCAATCATGGAACGCATTTTCAAGGTACTCTCTTTCGTGATCATCACAGTGTTTTCGTTCAAGGCGGTTGCTGAGCCGAAATACATGATGTTCTTGCCGTTCAAGTACGACACGCGAGTGAAGTGTGTCCAGGGAAACAACGGTTCATACTCGCACGAGGGAACGTTGAAGTACGCATATGACTTCGTCCTGTCGAGCGGGGACATCTTCGGCACCAACCTATACTCCCCCGTCACAGGGAAGGTGGTTGAGTCCAGGCAGGGGGCCCCGGACTACAAATACAACT
>DAONBD010000089.1:0-2603 GCA_035401345.1 Candidatus Altimarinota bacterium | reverse complement strand
AATTGATTATCCAGGTGGAGAAAATTTTAAAAAATTTTGGCCAGCAGATATTCAACTTATAGCGCTAGATATTTTAAAATTTCATGCAATTTTTTGGCCAGCAATTTTGATTGCATTAGATCTTCCACTTCCAAAAAGATTAGCAATTCATGGATTTTTTACAATTGATGGAAAAAAAATGAGTAAAACTCTCGGAAATGTTGTAAATCCAAATGATTTAGTTGATAAATATGGAGCTGACGCTACGAAATATTTAATTTTATCTCAATTTGGATTTGGATCGGAGAGTGATATAAATGTGTCTGAATTTTCAGCAAAATATAAAGCTGATTTAGTAAATGGACTTGGTAATTTAGTAAATAGAGTTACAAACATGGTTCAGAATTATTTGAATGGGAAAATCGATATAAAATTAAAAGAAAATATGGCTGACATATGTATGGAATATATAGATCGCACAAGTCGAAAAATTACAGTTTTTATATGAAGTTATTTTAAATGAACGCACAGCAAATATATTCAATCTACCGTAGGTACAGTGTCCCACATTCAGTCAGACAGCACATGATAGTTGTGGCGTCTTTTGCGGCCAAGCTATGCGATAGATTTATAAAAAAAGGGTATTTGATAAATAAAGACTTGGTGATAGAAGCGGCACTTTTGCATGATGTATTACGAGTAGTAGATTTTAAAAATTTCAGCCTTGCTTCAATAAAACAAAGGATAAAAAGCGACGACTTGATTACATGGATAGAATTAAAAGAAGAATTTGGGCACCTTGGTCACGAGAAAGCAATCGCGAAAGTATTGAAAAAAGACGGTCTAAAAGAAGTTGCAAATTTAATTGAAAAGCATAATTTTTTTGAAATAGATAATTTGAAAACATGGGAAGAAAAAATAGTTTATTACGCAGATAAAAGAGTTGATCGTTCAACAATAGTGTCTCTGAAAAAAAGAATGTCTGAAGGGAAGAAGCGTAATTTTTCATCAAAAGATGATTTGCAAAAAGTGGAACAAGTAGAAAGAAAGGTCTTGAAACTGGAAAAAGAAATCAAAAAGGCTTTACGTTTAAGTGTCTTTTTGTAATCTTTTTTCGGAAATTTTTGCGCTGTAGTAATTCTTCTTGGAAATAATGGAATTCATTTTTTCTCTTGTAGTAGGCCCGAAGACACCAGCAAAAGTGGAATTTTCATCAGCAACTATTCCATTGATTTGTTGAAATTTAAATACTGCATGCTTAGTGACTTCATCAAATTTTCCAGTCGGATCAATCCTCAAAAGTCCAAGTTTTTTTAATTCAGACTGTAGCCTTTTCACATCAGCTCCGGTGTCACCGATGGAAAGATCTGTATGCATTGAAGGGGTCAAAATTTGTTTACTCTCAATAGCATCAGCAACATCTGTATTCGCATAAACTTTTTTTAGTTTTTTTGTAATGCCTGTGTCGGAAGCGATAGAAGCCGACAAGGCAGTCATAGTTCTAGGTCCGAAAACTCCGGCACCGGAATCAGATTCTGTATTTATAACATCGTTATCAATCTGAAATTGAAGCACAGCTAATATAGTTTTTTCATCGTATTTTCCGCTTATTTCTACGTCGTATCCGAGCACCGAAAGTGCGTTTTGTAACTTCTTGATAGAGTTTTTATCGGAACTTGTTGTATTTAATGTGATTTTTGGAGTGACGTCTTCTTTTCTATTATTAATAGCTTCCTCAAGAGCATCCCTCGTCTGTGAACCGAAGTGTCCGGCCCCTAGGTCGGTAATATCAGTAATGATACCTTTGTCTTTTTGAAATAAATAAACCGCCATTCTTGTTTCATCACCAAAAGTTCCATCTGTTTTACCAGTATAATATCCGAGATCTTTTAGATATTTTTGTAATTCTTTAACTTCATCGCCTTCGTCTAGATACCATATATCTTCAGGAAATAATTCTTTTTTCGTTTTTGTTGTTGTTTTTGGCTCTGAAGACTTTGTTTTATAATTAGGTATTGCGAACACTTCTTGATTATGTTTTTCGTCAGGGGAATAACCATCAATTTCAACATTCTCAGAAATAGAATCATCAATTCCATAAACGGTTACAACGACAGTTCTCATTCCCCAATTCAAAGCTCTTCTTAAACCCTTGTCTCCATACCCCATCCATACATCCAGTCTGTCATGTTTAGGGCCTGATTCACTTGATCCTTCTACGATAGCGCCACCACGATCATGTACCGCTGTCATACCGATGCCAGGGACGTAAAGCTTTGTACCAAAAGGATATGATTTCGGAGCGGCGACCATTCCGGCGTACACCGGAGTTCCATCTGCGCCGTTTGTTCCACGTCCATTAAGCCTGATATCTCCGCTATAAGACCCGGTTACATATCGTTCCTGCCCTGGAAGAGGCGAATAATATGCACTGATAATAAACGTGTGATCGTAAGGGAATGAGTCATCTTCATCGGCATTAGCAACTTCCACCTTCATCAAGTCATTCAATTGTACTCGAACATCAAGCATTGAATTATTGAGTCCGAACGCAGCAAGAGTGAGAAGTATCAATAAACTTAATTTTATATTTTTCATTTTTGTTTTTAATTTATTTTTTGTTT
>DAONBD010000088.1:0-2675 GCA_035401345.1 Candidatus Altimarinota bacterium | reverse complement strand
CTCTCCTGCGATGCAAGAAAGGGTTGCTGTGCCATGCCAGTGACTTACGTAAACGTCTTCTTTCTTCCCGATAAAATCGTAAGTGGCGATAATTCTTTTTTCTTCGCGAAGTTTTTTGAAGGCCTCGTTTTTATCAACACCCTTGAAGCCAACATCAAAAACCGCAATACGAACACCCTTTCCGTTCAGGTGGTGCGTGGAAAAATCATTTCCGCCCAGGCGATCGGTTTGATAATGCAATAAGGCGAGGTTGTTCTTTTTAAGATCGTGTATTCCGTAATCGAATGAAGAAACCTCTCCTTGGTTTTGCATCATCCTAATTTTCGCAACAAAAGGAAGTTGGCGGATTGTTTCTATTCTTTCCGGTGTGGTGTAAAGAGCAATGCCATTCAACCATCTACTTGTATAGCTAACAGAATCACTCAGCTTGGTTACTTCTGCGCAGTATTTTTCACTCACAGGAAAATCAAGAGAATCGCAAACAGGAAGTCCTTGTGTTTTTCTTTGTTCAATAGTGCGCTCGGAGAAATAAGAATATGGATCGAATTTAACATCCGATTTATCCGTAAAAGTTACCCAGTACTTTTCAGCAAATGTCGCAAGCGATTGAAAAAGAAAAAGTATCCAGAGAATATGTTTCAATCGCTTTGTTCTTTATTGTTTGTTTTCCGGAAATGATTTACTCCACTTCAGAATATTCACAACACGAGTTCCTTCTTCGTAGGTGTCTCCAAATTTTATGCGGAGGAAATCGTCAGGGAAATCATAAGTATATTCCATTTCACTTCCCTTACTAATAATGGCCTTTGCTTTTGAATATTGTTGAATCTCGGGAAAATAGTTTTTATACAAGTAAACACCAATCACATCTGTCGGTAAAAATTGTACATCGTAGGATTCTCCTGTCAAATTGTAGGATTCATATTTACCTTCTTTTTTCATGACTGCAACTTTTGCTGCTTTCGGATATTTGCGAACATCATATAGAGTGTCGTATCGATAAAACTCTTGCGTTGTCGAAACACTCCAGATGCCTTCGATCGGGTCAATGCTATCTTTATTGGCCACAAAATAATTTCGATAAGACTCTTCAGAAGTCAGGGTTTGTCCTTTCGAATAAAAGGAGATTAAAAGAAGTAATAAGACTGTTAGCTTTTTCACGAATTCAAAAATACGTTTTTATTTGTTCAATTTTATTCTTTCGCTTCGGTTTACTAACTCCCAGGCGGTTAAAAAAACTAATTGCGCCCTCTTTTTGATCAATGGAAAATCGATTTTATCGGGCGTATCAGTGGGTTTGTGGTAATCGTCGTGAGCGCCATTAAAATAAAAGATGATCGGAACGTTATTCTTTGCAAAATTGTAGTGGTCGCTGCGCTGGTAGTATTTATTAGGGTCGCTGCTGTTATCGTATGTATAATCGAGTTCTAATTTGGTGAAATCTGAATTCGCTTTTTTATTGATTTCGGACAATTCATTGCTCAGTCGATCTGCGCCAATCACGTAAATGTAATCTTTGATCTTCAGGCTATCGTGTTTATTGTCGGTTCGGCCAATCATATCGATGTTCAGATTGGCGACTGTGTTTTTAAGAGGAACAAATGGATGTTTCACGTAGAACGCTGAACCGAGCAACCCTTTTTCTTCGCCACTCACATTTAAAAAGATCATGCTTCTTTTCGGACCATTTCCTTCGTTCTTCGCTTTTTGAAATATCCTGGCCATTTCTAAAATTGCAGATGTTCCACTGCCATTATCATCAGCGCCAAAGTAAATAGACGAATCTCTAATTCCGAGATGATCATAGTGAGAAGAAACAACTATGTATTCGTCTTTTTTGGAATTGCCTTCAATGAGTGCTATCACGTTTTCTCCAATCATTGACTCTGTTTTAGAAACCATTTTCAAAGAACCTTCTGCTGACTTGAAAAGTGGATTCGGTTTTACTTTTGATTCTAGTTTCACTAAATAGTCACTATACAACAATCGCTTTTTTGTACCCGGCAAAAACTTTTCTGCAATATTTTGATTGATAAATATTACTGGTATCGCTGAGTTTCGCAACTGATCTGTCAATCTCGGATCGTTTTCTATTTCATGAATCGTTGAAGGGATGCTATCAACAACAATAAAAATAGCAGCGGGTTTTTTTTCACATAGTTTGGCAATGAATTCAGAAAGTGAATTTACTTGTTTCGGTCGCCGGTCTTCGTGTTTGAATTTTTTCTTCCATACCGGAATTTTCCAACTGACCAGGAGGTTTTCTCCAACTACTGTTTTGCCTTTGAAATCGTCATAATTTTCATTGGAAATACCAAAACCGGCAACCATTATGCTATGAAATGTTACCAGTGTATCTTCTTGCTGACCGACATAAAAAAAGTCCTTGTAGAAAATAACGTTGTTGTCGTTGATTGTTAAGTTTTTTCCTGAATTGTTACGGATATTCAAGGAGTGCTTTTGAACCTGAACAGGAATGTTCCACTCTTTGTATTTGCCAACTAAATATTGAGCTGCTTTTTTCTGTCCGCTTCTTCCGGTTTCTCTGCCTTCGAGTGAATCGGAAGACAATACATATAAGTATGTTTTGATAGAATCCGGCGATAATTCAGATGCATAGTCAAAATTCATGGTCGCCTGACCAAAAGTATTTAACGACAATAAAAGAAAGAGGA
>DAONBD010000087.1:0-2760 GCA_035401345.1 Candidatus Altimarinota bacterium | reverse complement strand
TTAATTCTGTGCGACGAAGATCCGCTTCCTGCAATTTCGCAGCAATAAAATTTCTAGAATACGGTTTGATGGTAGTATTAACAGTAATGATGCGACTGTTCGTCAGCTCATCAATAAAATCGTAAAGGTCAGTATTATTTACATGCACATAAACCTCCTGCGAAAAGGAGGTTTTGAAAGAAAGCAATAAAAATAATATTAGAAAGGTGTGCGTAAACTTTCTGAACATAAGTGGCGTTAGGCGTGTATTGGTAATTTGTAATTCGTAATTCTTGGCCTTGATTAGAATTGCAACCCAGAATTACTCACTTTTCACTTTTCACTTTTCGTTTTTCACTTTTCGTTATTTGCTTCGAGCCCGCTTAATAAGAATGTTGTAACAAGCTTTCAGCAAATATTTCACATCCGTCATCAGCGGACTTTTTTCGTGAGCGATGAGGTATTTCATTTCGGAGGCCTGGATCTCTTCCATTGTCTTGGGCATATCCACATAGAATGGTGGAATGAGACCCGGTTTATGGTGAAGGCGTTTTTCCTGAAGTTCTTCTGAGTACAAACCTAAGAAGTGCGAACTCAGTGGACGAACACCGACAATTTTCAAGTCACCTTTGAGCAGGTTGATGATCATTGGCAGTTCATCGATCCAGTAGCGGCGGAAGAATTTTCCTAGTGTTGATACGCGGAAGTCGTCTTTCATTTTGCCACCATCAGCAAGATTATTCATATCATATACATACTTCTGAATGTATTCAGAGTAAGAGTGCATGGTACGCATCTTATATACATGGATCACTTTTCCATTTTTACCATGGCGACGCATTCTGAAGATCGGTCCATATACCGGTTCATAATCGAACAGCGGTGATTTTTCTTTGGAAGCTACGAAGAACAGATTTTTGCCGATGAACTTCATTGACTTGATCTCGAATCCGGCAGCGTATAAACGGCCTAATGTTTCTGTACGTGAAAGAACTTTATTTCTTTCGCCGACAAGTACTTTATATAAAGAGCGTGTTACCGGGAATTTCGGGAAAACACGTTTAAGGAAAAAGTCGAGTACATAATATATGTGTGCAAAGCCGGCAGGAAAGCGATTCATGATGCGGCGCTTTCTTAAGTATTTCGTTTCAACACAACCGATGAACAATCCGCCTTCAACCAAATGATCATTTACTTTATGTAAAAAATTATTGATGCCGCGGATATCGTTGACACGTTTGAGGTTGATGATCGTGTTTGCATTTGCGGGAAGGTTGTTAACGCTATCAGCAATTGATGAACGCATTACAAAAGTTCCTTCTGTTTTCAAATTGCAAAAATCAGAAATGTATCTTTTAACATCAGCATCCATCCCGCCGATCTTTTCAAGATGCGGCCGGAAGTTGTGTGATCGTTTTTTAGATCGCTGAAAATTTTTCGTGGCAATTGCAGAAGAGCCTACAACCGGATTGTTGCGGAACGAAAATTGACGCAATACATTTTTTGTATTCTTCTCTTTTTTCATTTTACTATTTCGTTCCCGGAACAAACATAAGATCTGTGTTCATGTTATGTTTCATAATCCTGCTCATTTCTTACAATGAGCAAAATAATTCCGAATTAATTAATTAAATTATTTAATTAATCGCTTTATTTTTCTTCTATGGTTGATGTACTGGCTCGCAGGAGTACACTGCATTTTTTTCTGAACACCTCAGGCGAAAGCCTTTTGGAGAGCGGGATTCAGAACGTGGTGGTGTTTTGAATTATTGATATCCAAATCTAATGTATTGGAATGGAAAATGCAAGAGAATTCGGCGACAAGGCCTGTGCATGCCGTAAAAGTGCAATAAAAGCGGGGGAAAATGGGACAAATAAAGCCGTTTTAGGGTAACTCTATGGCCCCAACTGTGTAAAAACAGTTGTCGGCAAAAAGAATTTTTGTTGCAACCTGACGTAAAACGTTCCCCAAATGGTCGCAATGAAAATTCTCTCTTTGCCAATTTTGCTATTTGTTTTGGATGAAATCATTAAAACAATTACAATTTATTTTAATGATAATTCCGATTAATTAAAAAAAATATTGTGTCAAAATTCTGCCTGCTTACTAACGATGTTGAAACACACAGCATCTGGTTTAACACACTTCGTGATGAGACCGGTGTAAAAGTTCTGGAAGAAGGCATGCCTTTGTTGCTGGAGATCTATAAAAAGTTCAACATCAAAAGTACATTTTATTTTGTCGGCGATATGGCTGAAAAATTTCCGGATGTAGTAAAAATGATCTTACCATACGGACATGAAGTTGCATCGCATGGATGGACACATGAAGTCGATCAGGCATTTGATGTTCTGACTTTTGATCAGCAAAAAGAACATCTGCTTCGATCAAAAAATATTTTAGAAGATATCAGTAAACAAAAAGTTGTTTCATTCAGAGCCCCGGCTTTGCGTGTCAACCAAAATACTCCGCGTGCATTAATTGAAACAGGTTTTGAATCCGACAGTTCTGTTGCTTCACAACGTTTCGATGCATTTCTTTCTTTCGGCGGATTAAAAAAACTCAACTGGTTGCGCGCACCACGACTACCTTACAAAACTGCAGAAGACAATCTTTTTAAAAAAGGAAACAGTTCATTAGTAGAAATTCCACTCACGGCATTTCTTTTTCCATTCGTTGGCACTACACTCCGGCTGTTTCCGAAGATCACCTCTTTGCAACAACGGTTGTTCAACCTTGAAACAGGAATGAATAAAAAGCCATTGGTCTTCGACGTCCAC
>DAONBD010000086.1:0-2827 GCA_035401345.1 Candidatus Altimarinota bacterium | reverse complement strand
GCCTTAGGAGCTAGTGAGGCAACTCATGAGAGTTCGAGTCTCTCTCTGGGCACCAAGGTAGTAACGAGAAAACCGGTATTTATTTTCTGTATTGGCCTTTTCCGCGTGCAATCCATTTGTATGTAGTCAACGCTTCGAGAGCGAATGGGCCGCGGGCGTGAAGTTTTTGAGTTGAAATGCCAATTTCGGCACCGAGTCCGTATTCACCACCATCGGTGAACCTAGTAGAAGCGTTCGTGTAGACTGCAGCTGCGTCAACGTTCTCGATGAATTTCTCCTGATTCTTGAGGTTGTTTGAGATTATCGACTCGGAGTGGTGAGATGTGTACGTATTTATATGATCTAGAGCGTCGTCGATATTTTTCACAGTTTTAATTGCCATTTGCAAAGAGAGGAACTCTTTACCAAAGTGCTCTTTGGTGGCTTTTTTAAGAAGATTCTTTGGATATTTACTATTTAGGGTGTCGTAGGCTGGTTTGTCCGCGTAGATTACAACTTCTTTTGTTTTCAATTTTGATACGACTTCTGGGAGAAATTTTAATGATTTTGCATTTATTACTAGAGAGTCGAGTGCATTACAAACTCCTGGGCGCTGTGTTTTTGCATTGAAAACAATTTCTTTCGCCCACCCTTGGTTAAAATCATCATCGATATATATGTGCACTATCCCAGCGCCGGTTTCGATTATCGGGACAAGAGAGTTTTCTTTTACAAATCTTATAAGTCCTTGGCTGCCACGTGGGATGATTAGGTCAATATATTTCTCAGCTTTCAGAAGAACTTCGACGTATTGTCGATCTGCCGGCATCAAATAAATATAATCGGTTGGAAGCTTACATTCTTTCAATGATTTCTTGATTGTATCGACAATCGCTTTGTTGGAATTTTCTGCATCTGAGCCGCCTTTCAGCACACACGCGTTTCCGGCTTTAAAGCAAAGTGCGAATACGTCCGCTGTAACGTTTGGGCGGGCTTCGTAGATCACACCAATTACGCCAAGTGGCACTGAGAGTTTTGTTAAGTTTAGGCCGTTTTTTAGAGTTCGTTTCTCAAGGATTTTATTTGTAGGGTCTTCGAGTTTGATTACATCGAGAATGCTGTCGGCAATTCCTTTAATTCTGGCATCGTCTAAGAGAAGGCGATCGTATAAAGGGCTGTCTTTCGACATTTTCTTAAGGTCGAGTTTGTTCGCTTTAAGAATTTTATTTGCGTCTTTTATGAGGTTCTTAGCGAAAGTTTTGAGTACAGCGTTTCGCTTCGTGGTTAGAAGAGTTGCACGTGAAGTCTCTTGAAGAAGTTTGAAATTTTTTGTTATATCTTGCATGTTTATTTCTTTGAAAATTATTGTTTTGAAAGTTGTTTTGCTCGCTTGTACGCGGCGACGAGTCCCCTACTTAATACGCTTGTGAGTTTGTTTTTCTTGAATGAATTGATGCCGGCTTCGGTCGTACCTTTCTTGGATGTCACTTTTTTCTGAAGTTCGGCTGCTGTTTCTGTGGACGAATTCCAGGTGTTGATCGTGCCTGTGAACATCTGTTTTATTAATTTCTGAGAATCGTCTTTGCTGAAGCCAAATTTCACGCCTTGTTTCGTAAGAGCGTCGGCGATGAAGTACATGAAACCAGGGCCCGAGCCTGCGAGGGCCGTCGCCTTGTCGATCATGTCATCGTTTTTCACTTCTAATTCCTCGCCGAAAGATGAAAGAATTGATTTAATCATTTTTCTTTCAGCAGGATATAAATTATTCTTTTTGCTTGAGCCGCCTTTCGTCATCCAAGTCGTCATTGAAGACAAAGATTTTGCTCCGAGATTTGGCATGCTTCTGACAACTTTGTTTCCCGGCAAAACTTTCGCGATTTTTGAAGTCGGTATTCCGGCCATTATTGAAATTAAAATTTTCCCTTTTACTCCTTTTAATCTTTTTGCAGCTTCTGAAAAATCCTGAGGTTTCACTGCTATCAAATATATATCTGCATTCGGTGTAGTTGCGTCATCGCGGCCGATAAAAAATAAATCTTTCTGCGCGAAAACGTGCTTCTTGAGAAGAGCATCTTTAATCAGACCTCCCATAGTACCGTTTCCGATAATTGTAATTTTCATAAGTGCGGGCTTAAAAGACTTTTAAATTGTCTGCGTGAATTAATTCTTTTTTATCTTTTTGTGCTTTGCGTGATTTATCTAATATTGCTTCTGCGTCCTCCAATGAATAATTTGACAGACCAATGCCAATTTTGTTTCCTGCGAGGTCATAAACTTCTAACGTGTCGTTCTTTTTGAAATCACCGTAAATATTTACTACACCTGGAAACAATAGGCTTTTTCTTTTTTTTACTGCTTCTGTCGCACCGTCATCGACTGTGATTTTCCCTGAGGTAGTTGCCCCTGCGAGAAGCCAGTAGAATACTGATTTCTTCTCTTTAGCTTTTGGATGAAATGTTGTACCGACGAATTTTCCGCTTATAACATTTTGCAAAGTTTCTTTCTTCCCGTTAATAATAATCATTTCAATACCAAGTTCAGTTGCGATGTGTGCGGCTTTTACTTTTGAAGCCATCCCTCCGGTTCCCATACTTGATTTTGAATTTCCGCATGCGTAGAGAAGTTTGCCGTCGACTTTGTGAATTTCGCAGACGAGTTCTGCATTCTTATCGGAAGGATCTTTGTCATAGAATCCATCAACTATCGTGAGAATTATAATTTTATCAGCTCTAATGAGAGCCGCTGTGTACGCTGCTAAGATATCATTGTCTGAAAAGCTCAACTCCTCAGTCGAAACCACGTCGTTTTCGTTAATAACAGGAACAACTCCCGCGTCGAGAAGAGCGAG
>DAONBD010000085.1:0-2848 GCA_035401345.1 Candidatus Altimarinota bacterium | reverse complement strand
TATGAAAACTGGCAGGACTGTGTAAAGGACTATAAATACTGGCAGGATCAGTCGTTCAAGTTAACAGAACGCTACCTGACATTCCTTGGTGAGAATTACGCTGAAGACCCGGCTTATATTGCTAAGATCAAGTCGATGTCGAAATAAGTGAGTAGTCATTAATACGTAGAAATCAGCAATGCTTTCTTTAAAACAAAATCGATAATTCAGATCTGATATTATACACGAACAAAAGCTTCAAACGCAAAAAAGTGCAGACCGTGAGGAATGCACTTTTTTTATGGAGTTTGGTTTGATCAACCCCATTTTAACACATAGAATACCCAGCTTAAAAGCAAGAGGATCCAAAGGAAAGCAAAAACAGCAGCGCCGCCTTTACCGAAATATGTATACCAAAGTCCTTTTTTAGTTTCTGAACCTGAATGATGATTTTCCGACATTGTTCTTTAATTTAGGTTGACAAATATGATAATTTATTGTGAATCTTTAAGCAGATTTAAACACATTTTACTCACTTTTTAACGATTAGTTGCTCTTAAAAGCCTCTAAATACCTTCCTGCATAATCAGGAATAAATTTCCGCCTGTATTGCATTATAAATCGTGGATGCGGTAAAGGAACGATCTTTTCAAAGAAATCAAATTCCTGATTAAGCCGATTCAGATACTTGAAGTTTTCTCCTTCACCTAAACAATATGCAATGGTCCTGTCAATTCCAAAAGTAAGTTGCAATTCTATGTTTTGTATGATAAACTGATGGACTGAAGCTAAAAGAACTTTATCGTCATAATAATTAATATTTTTCGAGTCTTTTAAAAAACCTATCGGACAAACTGCAGAAATATAAAATCGTTTAAAGAATATCTCCGGACCGCCATATTGCCGGATGACCTGATAGATAAAATCACTTGACAACTCAGCGCGTTTTACAAATGAGTTTTTAATTCTAAGTTCTGTTTCAAGTTTTATCGGGTCTGTAAATGAAATGCCGGTAATACCTGAACCAAATCTGCCGGGATTAATTCCAAGAATCATCTGCCTTGGAATTTTATCATTATAGAAAGTTTTGTAAAAAATTTTATTCACTTCAATAACCTCTGGATTTTCAAATGGTAATAAACAGGAAATTCCATTGGATAAACTGAATTTAGGTTTCAGGTCTTTCAAAAATTCAAATACAGAATCTCCAAACATTTTCATTTGACCCAGTCAATGTCTTTTTTTAACAACGACATTGTATTTTCTTCGCGGCTACCGGTTTTGGGAATGTAATTATATTCCCATGAAGCCATCTTTGGCAGACTCATTAAAATAGATTCTGTTCGCCCGTCAGTTTCTAAACCAAATTTAGTTCCCCGGTCATATACCAGATTAAATTCGACATATCGTCCACGTCTTAAAAACTGCCATTCTTTTTCAGCTTCAGAAAATTTTTCATTTCTGTTTCTTTTGATCAGCTCTGTATAGACCGGTAAAAAAGTTTCGCCGATTTCTTTTACAAAATTCCACCGGTCATTCATAGAAATTTCAGGAGTTGGTTTTAAGTGATCGAAAAATATTCCACCAATACCACGGGTTTCTTTTCTGTGTTTTATATAGAAGTAATTATCAGCCCATTTTTTAAATTCAGGATAATATCCCGAATGATGCTTATCACAAGCTTTTTTCAGCATCCCATGAAAAAATTCCCCATCATCCTGCTTAACATAATGTGGAGTCAGATCGATTCCACCGCCAAACCAGGAAATTCCGCCGGACATTTCGAAATACCGTACATTCATATGGATGATCGGCACATGTGGATTTTCCGGATGAATTACAATTGAAACTCCTGTTGCAAAAAACTGTGCATCCTGATCTGCTTTAAGTTGCTGAATCAAAAACTCAGGAGCTTTGCCATGAACTGCGGAAAAATTTACTCCGCCTTTTTCGATGACGTTTCCATTTTGCAATATCCGCGTCCGACCGCCACCGCCTTCTTCACGGATCCATTTATCTTCTATAAATTTTCCTTTTCCATCGGCCACTTCAAGCCCTGCACAGATTCTGTCCTGAAGTCCCCTGAACCATTCAGCAATTATTTCCTTGTCGATCGGCATTACTTCTTCGTTATCTTTTTGAAGTAATCAATCTGATCATCTTTTGTAGGCTGATAAACATGGATAACTTTATTTTCCTTTGCATCAACTTCGATTTCATATTCAGAAAAAATCCCTGCTACAGACATTGTTTTCCCGGTGGAAATAAATTTTTTCCCGTATTTCATAAGATTCTTTCCAGCGAAAAGCATTGCATCATACCCTTGAAAAGCAAATTCTGAGGGTTCACCACTAAACGTTTCACGATAATATTTTCTGAAATTTTCCACAGTAGAATTTCCATACTGAATAAATCCTGAACTGAAAATATACACATTGCACTTGTCCATCAGATTCTGATCGATCGTTTCAAAATATTGCCATGTTGGTAAACCTGCTACTGTAATTGTTTTTTCCAAAACATGCTCCTTCAATTCTCCCAGAATGGTTGAAATCATATCTTCATTAGAGGATGAAATAAATATTACATTGTTTTTGTTTTTGGATAAACTATCTGCCATTGCTTTAGCTCCACCTTTTGAATAATCAAGATACAGCGATTTCCCGCCACCACCTGCTTTCCAGCCATTTTTAAAAGCTGTACTTCTTTCATTTTCTTTTGCCTGAGTTGTTCTGATTGTTATTGCAACTGCTCCGGGAAAATATTTCGCATTGAAGTATCCCATTTCCTCACATTGACTCAAAGAAGAAGGAAAAAGTGCAACTGAATTTTTAGATTCTTTTATAAGTTCTGTAGTATTGATTCCACA
>DAONBD010000084.1:1134-2861 GCA_035401345.1 Candidatus Altimarinota bacterium | reverse complement strand
TTGGATTTTGCATATACTGTTCATACAGATGTAGGACACAGATGTATTTTGGCGAGAGTTAATGGAAAAGCCGTGCCTCTTGATGCTGAATTGGAGAATGGTGATACTGTTGAAATAGTTACCCAAAAAGGTAGTCGTCCAAAATTAGAATGGCTTGCTATAGCAAAAACAAATCAAGCAAAAGTAAAAATTAAAAGTTATTTTGCTTCACAAGACAAGGATAAAAACTTAAAAGCTGGGCGAGAACAAATTAATTCTTATTTGAGAAGATATGGGAAATCGATATTAACTCCTTCGCTTTCTTTGTTAAAAAATTATGCAGGTCAAAATCTGTCTATGGAGGAGAGGGAAAAATTAGTGGAAGAGGTGGGAAAGGGGACTCAGTCGGCTTCAAATGTTGTCAAAAAAATATTCACTCATGATGAGCTTTTGGATTTGGGCAGATTAAAAGTATTGGAAACTCGCGACAAAAAAATTGATACTGTCGCGTCGGCTCCTTTGGTTTCTCCAAAACATATTATTGTTGGGGGGCTCGAGGGAGTGGAGGTCAGTATAGCAAAATGTTGTGCTCCAACTTATGGGGACGATATCGTGGCGTATGTTTCCACTATGAAAAGTAGTGCCAAAATTCATAAAAAAGACTGTTCTTTAATAAAAAAACTTGATCAAAATAGGGTTGTAAAGGCTAGATTCAAAGGACAGGATTATAGTGTTTCAGATCTGCCTGGAGGAGTCGTCGGATATGGTGGGATGAAGCCTTCTGTGTATCGCGTTAAGGTGAAAATTGAAGCTACTTCCAGGATTGGTCTTTTGGGTGATCTTGGTTCTACGATTGCTTCAAATGGTGTTAATATATATTCATATAGTGCTCTGCCGGTAGACGCCAAGAAAGATGTCTATTATATAATTATGGATCTTGATGTTACGGGCGTGGATCAATTCGAAAAAGTTTTGAACTCGATCGAAAAGGTAGACGGAGTTTCTAAAGTTGTTAAGTTCTAGTCTAATGTCGTGTTAAATTGGGAGTTTTAATTCTCTGGATGTTTCGTTTTCAACAATGTCTTTTATTATGTCTCGTATGAGTATTTCCTCATTTTCTTTTAATTTTATTTGACCTGTGGCTGAAACCGGTTTCTCTCGAAGGAATGAAAGAAGTTTTATGTATTTGTGGTCTATGTTTTTTGAATGATATTCGTTTTGTTCGAAAGAGTGATGCTTGAAGTCCGGAAGAAGCCCGGTGAGATCCAAAAATTTCAAAACGAAGGAGAGTGATATAAGCAAAATTTTACTTTCATCGTTTTGTTTTTCGATTTCTGTGAGTGATTCATCGATTAAATCGAATAATTTTGGAATGTTTTCGTGTTCCAGAGTGAGGTCGTTTATGATTTTTGCGATTAATATTGCGGATGAAATTTTCTTAAAATCAGTTCGAATTTTTTTATATATTTTCTCTGGTTTTACTTCTGTTATTATTGTGCTTTTCGGGCCCTGATACATGTCGAAATTACACATTGTTATCGTTTCGAGAAGACCTGTGAATTTGGATGAAGGATTCATAGCTCCCAATGCTACTGCTTTGAATTTCCCAAGATCCTTTGTGTATATAAAAACGTACCGATCTTTTTCTCCAATCGTTTTTGATCCGAGTATAAATCCTTTTGTTTTTAATTGCTGACGCTTCATGGATTTTTAAAATTGAGTCCGATTTGATTAATTATTCCTCTGTT
>DAONBD010000084.1:0-1124 GCA_035401345.1 Candidatus Altimarinota bacterium | reverse complement strand
TCTGTTGTTAACGGACGGCGAAGATAGTTGCGTACCGCCAGCAAGCTGGAACCAACGCTTAATGTGACTGTCACAACCAATTCTATCAATGTGAGTATTGTTAGATGTAGATTTTGGCTGAAGTCGTATAAATTTGTTCCTTCAAAATTAATTTGTTTTGAAAGTAGCCAAAGGAGTCCGATATTTAAAAATATCGCAAGGATTGCATACATGATGCTTTCAAATATGAACGGCAAATAAATAAATTTGAGAGGTGCCCCTACAAGTCTCATGATATTTACCTCTTTTCTTCGAGAAAAAATTGTAATTTGAATTGAATTGAGGACAATTAGGATTCCGCCGATTACAAAAATAATCACCAGCCAAAAGATGATTTGTCGGCTGAAATCTGTGACTTTTTGTAGGTTTTTTGCGACCGATGAAATAATAGATTCTTCTTGGGAGCCTGTATCGTTTTGTTTTATATTCGAAATATAGAGAGAAATTTTACTTCCAAGAACATAATTTTCTATGATTTTGTGGTAGCTTGGATTCAAAGTACTTATTGAAATACTTGCCGGAAGAGGATTTCCTAGATCATATTTTGTGAATGAGTTGTAGATGTTTGGATAAGTTGTTTTTATTTTTTGAAGAGCTTCTTCTTTTGATGTGTATGACACGCTTTTAACTCCATCGATTAATTTTAATTCATCAATTATGTTTTTTGCATTTTCAGTTGTTGTGGATTCTTTTAAATAGAGTGTAATGTCGACTTTTTCGCTTAATGAAGAAAGTGAGCTTTCGGCTACGAAGTTTATTGCGAGAATTATATTAAAAACGAAGAGCGTTATGCCTATGACAGAGACTGTGGCAATCGAGAGAAATTTATTTCTAAACAGATTGGACAGACTTAATTTGAAAGCCCTTCTGATTAATGTTTTCTGATTGATTCTGGTCATTTTTTTCTCTGATTAGAGATGATTTATAGATATGAGGTCGATATGGACGCAGGCGGACGATTTTCGTGTCCAATTTCCAATCGATTATGAGCTTGTCCAGCTGCAAAGTGAAGGCGAATTGATCGTATCCTAATGCGATTATACTTGGTTGATATTTTTTAATTACCAAATATTTATCTTTTTTAT
>DAONBD010000083.1:0-2866 GCA_035401345.1 Candidatus Altimarinota bacterium | reverse complement strand
AAAAGATATTGCCAAATAAATAAATATCGCCAGATATGCAAACAGTCCAAAAATGCCGTGATCAAATAATATTTGTAGAGTTTCATTATGAACTCTATCTGCGGATGTATTTATATTCTCCTCCAATGTTAAAAAAGTTTTTGTAACTATATCGGGGAAGTATATGTAAAATGTTTCCTCTCCGTGTCCGAATACGGGCTTTTCTTTTATTAATCCTACCGCACCACGCCATATCTCTACTCTTGATTCTAAAGATCTAAATGCTGCAGTTGAAATTGAGAATCTATTTTCTGGTATTTTTGAATAAATCGTTGCAACTAAAACTGTTATTAAAAACACAGCCCCTATCACTAGATATTTGTATTTTTTAGCGATTTTTAAAATTACTTTGAAATATTTAATAGCGGCTAATATTGATGCAAAAAACAACCCAACAACAGCAGTCCTTGTTCCAGATAAAACAATCGTTGCTAAAAAAACACCGATCACAATCACATAAAAATATCTATATTTTGTTTTATGAAATAATAGAAACACCGTCATCACCGAAAGAAGCGACATGTATTGCCCAAGATATGACGGATTGCCTAGGAAACTAAAAATTCGGCCTGCAAAAATATTAATATCAAATCCTTGAAAAAAAAGATCTAATCCCAATTTTTGCATACAGCCATATATTGCTAAAATTAAACCACTTGCGACTGATACTTTTATTAAAAGTACAGCTCTTCTTTCCGTGATAAAGTTCACAACATATATCACAAATACAAACATAAATATCTCCATCATGTATCCGAACCCTCGCGTATAAGTTCCATAAAATGAAACCAATTGATTTGGTGACAAAAAATTACTGACTGCAAAGACAATCATTTCGATGATAAGCAGTATAAACAAACGTGACTTCAAAACATTTTTGACCTTGAAGTTTTTCGCTTTTATTAAACTCGCAGTTAGAAATCCGCATGTCACTAAAATTATCGCCTTAAAAAAAATTTCCTTTCCTTGAGTAAATGAATTTATAAAAAACGGATTCCAAAATATTGGAACTAAAAAGAGGCTCAATACTATCGGAATAATATAAGCCTCTTCTTTGATTTTTCTAAAAAAATCGCGCATTTTATTTTCTCATTGATGCTTTATTGTACATCTGAAGTAGTCTTGCGCGTTCTTGCGTCGACAACTTATATTTTGAAGGATAAGCCTTATAGTCAGCTTTTGCTGCCTGCATTAATATTTCACTTGTCAGTTTTTGGACTGTTTTAACGTCTATACCGGCAGTCATCGTTTTTGGAGCTGCTACTGCCGATGCGACAGGAGTTGTTACCGTTGAAGGAACTACCGATGTTACTTTTGATGTTCCTCCTTGTGATGTCACACTTGATCCAACCTTTGATGGGACGGTAGAAGTAACCGGGCTAACTACTAATGTAACAATTTTGTTCCTATATGTATAAAGCTTGGAATTCTGAACTACCGATGGTTTAAACTTTACACGAAGAAATCCTTGCAGGTTTTCCGACTGACTGTATGCAACCGCGACGCCTCCTATCACTACTAAGAGCCCTGCAATCAATGCTAGTACTTTTACCCTTTTTGACATTATGATATGGTTAAATTTTTACTTTACTGACTCAGTGTACCACACGCAAAAAAAAAAATAAATATGTAAACATAATCATCCTCACTTCGAATTCTGGTAGCTGTACGATTTCTTCATGGATTTCCAGAAAATGTCTTTATCAATGCAGTGTGGGTTTGAGCCATCGCAACTTTTGTTTTCGATGAGGTTTCCGTATTTGGCAAAAGTGTTTTGGTCTTCGTATTCGTATGGATTGGAATTTAATTTCGCGACAACGGCGGCATGGGCTTTTTCGACACTGCCTCCGTGTTTGGATAATTCTTCTTGCATTCCTAAATTGTATGCACGAACCAAGCCGCGGAATTCTTTTGATTTAGCTTCTTTTTTGACAGTGTCAATAGCCTCACCCAAAATCGCGGTAACCGGAGCTTCCGCAGGAGAATTTACCAGTTCCAATAGCTCTCCAAACGCTTCTTCTTTTGCATAATCCATCGCCTTACCCCAAGCTTCGTCTTTTAAATAATCTTTTACCTTGTCGGCATTTCGCTCAAAATCCTGCTGTTTCTCATTCAAACCTTTTTCGATCGCAGCCTGACGCTCTAGCATGCGTTCATAAAATAAAAGCTGTTCGTCTAATTTTTTCTCAGTTTCTGTCGGATTTGAATTCCAAAATTTCAAATAATCAATGCCGTTGCCGAGTTTTTCATCCCAACGAAGTTTCACAATCTCGCGCGGATCCATATTTTCGATATCATTTTGTGGGTCGTTTTTGAACGCCAACATGTCACGCATCGTCTCGTATTCTTTTTGAGTCATACTATTACCTTGTTCGCGAAGACGATCGTTGAGCGCGACGAGCGCATCTTTTGTTTTTTCATCAATTTTTCCGGAGTAGTAATCCATTCTGGTTTCTTTGTTCATTGGGTCCGACAGCGAAGCATATTCGTTTTTCGTTTCGTCATTCATCACATCCAAAATATCGCTACGTTTTTGCTCAAGTTCATCGAGCTGTTTTTGCAATCCCTCGTCCGGTTCACGAGCCAATTCTTCTTTCAAAATCGCAATTTGCTCATCAACTTCGAGCACATTTTTTGAAGTCACTTTACTTGAAAGTTCGCTCTGGCAACGAGCTTTGTCGGAGCCTGTGAGTTTTTGGCAACCGCTTGGATTTACATTTTTAATTGAAGCCTCCAAATAACATTCTTCTTTTGTATATGAGAAAGCGCCTCCTTGGATATTTTCACAAACCCCCAGATCTCCCGTATTGGCCGCAACTTGCATATA
>DAONBD010000082.1:0-2944 GCA_035401345.1 Candidatus Altimarinota bacterium | reverse complement strand
GATCTATTTCATGTAATCCCTCTCTACTTTGATATCTTATTTTATGATCAGGGCAAACCACGGCGGCCATCACGACAGACTTTCCATCAACGATTGGAGAAAAGAACGCGACAGTATTCACGGCAAGAGTTTTTTCTTTGGCTCTTTGAATAAAATTGACGTAATCTTTTAAGTGAAAATATGGAAGCCTAGGCTTATTTTCTTCTCCCGTTAAATGGTATTTTGAATTAAAGAATCTTGCATACAATCTCTCGGCATCATTATCCTTGATTTCAGGCAGATCCAATGATCTTTTAACATATTCAACAGAAAGCATTGAATCTATTAAGTCGATTTTGTCGCTATTGAGGATGCCTTCAACTATTTGATCTTTTTTGTCTTTATCGGCATTTTTATTGTTTTTAACAAGATCCTGAGTGTATTTATTTTTGCCATTACCGTCGGTCATCATTAGCGCCAAGCCTTGTTCGACTTGAGTACGATTAATAGCATTAATATCTGTTTCACTCATTCCAAATTTTTGGAGCAATCGTTCTTTGATTTTCTCAAGTTTTCTTTTGAAATATTCAATCAAGTCTTCATCTTTTTTAGTTTTTTTATTTTCTTTATCTAGTTCTTCTTTGCATTTTAAATATGCTTCTTGCATTAAAGTCTTAGCATATGGACCTTTAGATTTTGCATCTAAATATTTTGTAATATCATCGACAGACATTTTTTCTTCATGATAAATACTGGAAACCATTGATGAATAAGTATCCGGATTTGCAGAGAAACCTCCGAGTTTGCCAAAAAACAAACAAAGAGCGTATCCCATCTGCAAAATTGTGGATTTTTGTGATTCGGGATTTTCTGTCATAAATTTTTCAAGGCCTTTTGCTATGTACATGTATCGTGCATCACCGGTAGGAAGTGTAGGAGGAGTATTTTCATAAACACCAATTAAAGCATCGATAACTTGAGGATTGCCACTTGCCACCTCACCTGCAGTGGCCTTAGCAGCAGTTTCTGGGGTTACAGGCGCCTCTGTAGGAGATTCAGCTTGAGTTGCTACAGGTGCATCAGATTGCGTCGCAGGAGCTGCAGAAGCTGGCGCAGGCTGAGCATCCGCGGGTTTGTTCACAGCGTCAGGTTGTTGTCCATCCGCAGATTTAGGCTCGCCCTCCACAGGAGCAGGGGTTACTCCATTAGCAGTTTCGCCTTGAAGAGCACGTCTTTGGTCAGCAGTTGCAGCTACATCAACATTCTCAGCAGGAGTGTTTCCTGCCGTATTTGTTCCATTGTTCCTTTCTATTCCATTTTCACCAGGAGGCATACTTGCAAGTAAATTTTAATTAAATTAAACTCTATTCGATCCGGTAATTATATCATAAAAATGGACCAACGGGAAGCCAAAAAGCGTATTTCTCTCCTGAAAGATAAGATCGTAAAATTAAATTACGATTATTTCGTATTGGATAAGTCTGAAGTTGCTGAGTCCGTCAGGGATTCATTAAAAAAAGAATTAAAAGAGCTGGAAAATCAATTCCCAAACCTTATAACTAAAGATTCACCGACTCAAAGAGTTGGAAGTCAATTATCCGGAAAATTAAAAAAAGTAAAACATATAACTCCCAAAAAGAGCCTGGAAGATGTTTTTTCAGAAGAAGAGATTAAAAATTGGTACGAAAAAATAGATAAATTAGTTGAGGAAGATTTTAATTTTATATGTGAGTTGAAATTAGACGGATTGAATATCACTATTCACTATGAAAAAGGTGTCCTTGCAAGAGCTTTGACGAGAGGTGATGGTTTTGAAGGGGAAGACGTCACTCATACGGTTAAAACAATAGAGTCAATTCCTTTAGTACTTACAGAGGCGGTTGATTTGGAAGTATCCGGTGAAGTTTTTATGCCAAAAAAATCATTTGATGAAATTAATAAACAACAGGAAAAAAATAATGAGAAAAAATATGCAAACGTTAGAAACTTGGCAGCAGGCGCAATCAGACAGTTAGATCCGAAAATTACAGCAGAAAGAAAACTTGACGCAAAATTTTATGAAATAGGAAAAAATAATTTGAAAAACATTCCAACAACACAGGAGGACGTATTGAGTACTTTTAAAAAACTTGGATTACCCATCGAAAGCAGATTTAAAAAATTAGAAAACATCGAAAAAGTCATAGGATTTTGCAATCAATGGCACAAAAAAAGAGAAGAAATTCCTTACGAAATAGACGGAATAGTTATAAAAGTGAATGACTTGGAAGTTCAGAAAAAAATGGGGAAAACCGCCAAAACTCCAAGATATGCCGTGGCATATAAATTTCCTGCGCAAAAAGTAACAAGTAGAATTTTGGACATAATTTTGCAAGTTGGAAGGACAGGGGCAATAACTCCAGTGGCTGTTATGAAACCAGTTTTGGTTGCGGGATCGATAGTATCAAGAGCAACTCTTCATAATGAAGATGAAATTAATAAAAAAGACATTCGAATAGGGGATACGGTTATTATTCAAAAAGCTGGAGATGTAATCCCGGAAGTTTTGGAAAGCATGAAGGACATGCGTACGGGAGAGGAAGAAAAATTTAATTTTCCAAAAAATTGTCCGGTTTGCAATCAATCAATAACGCGAAAAGAAGGAGAAGCAGCATATCGATGTAATAACACGGACTGTCCAGCAAAACACGAAGAATCTTTCAATCATTTTGTATCGAAAAAAGGTTTCGATATAGATGGGCTTGGATACAAAGTTGCCAGACAACTCATTGATGAAGAGCTTGTAAAAGATTTTGCTGACGTTTTTATGTTAAGGAAAAAAGACTTGATGAAGTTGGAACTTTTCAAAGAAAAACGCGCAGACAATTTAATTGAATCAATTGAACATGCGAAGAAAATATCGATTGAAAAATTTATATTTAGTCTCGGAATAAGATTAATAGGGGAAACAAGTAGTTATGATATT
>DAONBD010000081.1:0-2953 GCA_035401345.1 Candidatus Altimarinota bacterium | reverse complement strand
TGGCTGATCTCGGTGTTTCATCAATGCAAATCGATAATCCCGACAGAGGCTTTTCATTCAAGATCGAAGGGCCCTTGGACCTTAGACTTAACCCAAAGAATGGAATCCCTGCCTCAGAATTTTTAAAAAATGTTTCGCGAGATGAGCTGGAAGAATTGCTTCAGGTAAATGCAGACGAACCGCATTACATAGCAATTGCAAAAGGTATTACGTCAAAAATAAAAAAGGGAATTAAAATTGAAACGACTACGCAGCTAAAGGAAATTATTCAAGAAGCATTAGAATACCTTCCTGAAAATATCCGAAAAGAAGAAACAAAAAAATCCTGTCAGCGATCTTTTCAGGCATTACGAATTGAAGTGAATGATGAATTTGGTGTACTTGATAAATTTCTTGAAAAACTTCCTTATGTACTTGCTCCCGGTGGGCGGGTTGCAATATTATCTTTTCATTCAGGAGAAGACAGGCGAGTAAAAAAGTCGTTCAAGGAATTATTTCGTGCCGGAGTCTATTCTGAAATTGCTCCCGATCCGATCCGACCTTCAGCAGAAGAAAGTAATACTAATCCACGCGCTCGCTCTGCTAAATTGCGGTGGGCAATTAAAGAATAATTTTCAAATAAAGTTCAATGCAAACTCATACCTCAAAAAACAAAGTCCTAAAACTTTTACTCCTAATAATTATTATGACAATAACTGATACAAGATCACAAGTACTTCAAACGGTACCCAATGTAGATCTGAAAAAATATTCCGGAAAATGGTTTGAAATCGCATCATATCCACAGCGATTTCAAAAAGGCTGTCATTGCACTACTGCTGAATATACATTGAGTGACAAAGATTATGTCATCGTTGAAAACAGATGCAACAAAGACAGTGTTACAGGGAAACAAGCCTACATAAAAGGCAAAGCATTTGTGGAAAAAAAGTCTGGCAATGCAAAATTAAAGGTTCAATTCTTCTGGCCTTTCAGGGCAAAATACTGGATCATTGATCTGGCTGATGATTATAGTTATGCAGTGGTCAGTCATCCAAACAAAAAATATTTGTGGATCCTTTCGAGAACTCCAAAAATGAATGATGCTTTATACAATGAGATTCTATCGCGTCTTAAAGCAAAAGGATTTGATCTTTCAAAGCTTCAGGTCACTGTGCAGATTTAGAACCAGAATGAAATACGCATTTCAAATATTGGAATATTCCATCTTCCTTCTATTAACAGGGTGCGTAACCCTCTATAAGCCCAATACCATCAACTCCCCATTGCTCAAAGAAAAAGGGGACCTACACGCAACAGCCGCTTTCGGGCTTTCCGGTTCTGGATTGTATAATTTGCAATCCGCATATGCTCTATCGGATCACATAGGAATAATGATCAATGGCATGTATCATAACAGTGAGTTCTCAAGTAATAACAATTCAATGGAAAGACTCAATATGTATTTTGGCGAAGCCGGAGGCGGATACTTTTCAACTTTCGGCAAAAATAATAAAGGGTTGTTCCAGTGCTATGGAGGAATGGGCTATGGTTCAACTACCGATAAAATTGAAAACTCTACTCAGGTAAATCCTGAAGTTAGTGCGGAATATATCAATGTCTTCATTCAGCCGGGGATTGGTCATATTGAAAAAAATGTTGAAATTGCCTTTGATGTGCGGGCAAATTATATTCGACTTTATAATATACACGCTTATTTATATGAAAATTTTGAATGGTGGAATACAGATTTTAAATATTATTCAGATACAACATTGGATTTTGTAAATATTGAACCCGCAATGACTTTAAAAGCAGGTGGGGATAAAGTAAAGGCTGTTTTTCAGTTAGGCGTGATTCTCCCGGCTATCAACTCAAAATCATATTTTGATGTAAATAGCTCATCTATATTTGTTGGTCCGTTATTAAAATTCGCCATTGGTATAAATTACACCTTTGGGAAAAAGAATACCGGTAAATAAAAACTTAGTATACAAACGTTCGACAAAATTTCACTTAATTTATTGTGCGGTTTTTCTGCGAGATCCGCGAGATCTGCGGGAGAAAAAACACAAAGTCGAAAGTTAAAACAATCGTTACTCTCTACATCTTTCAATTCGAAATAATCAACTCAATGCCTCTTCCACAACTATCCCTACGCCCGACTCTCGAATCCGATCTTGAAACTTTTTTCACTTTCCAACTAGAAGAAGAAGCAAATTTTATGGCAGCCTTTACTCCTGTTGATCCAAAAAATAAGGCAGCATACATGGAAAAATGGAAACGGTTGTTGAAGGATCCTACGATCAATATTCGAACAATTATTTACAATGACGAAATTGCCGGTAGTGTAAGCAAATACGAAATAGAAGGTGATGCGGAAATCACCTATTGGATCGGGAAAAAATTCTGGGGAAAAGAAATTGCCAGCAATGCATTAAAAGCATTTTTAGAAATCGAGAAGGCGAGACCAATTTGGGGACGAGTTGCATTTGATAACTTCGGATCGAAAAGAGTTTTAGAGAAAAATGGCTTCGTACAAATCGGCGAAGACAAAGGTTTTGCAAATGCACGGGGTATGGAAATTGAGGAATTTATCTTTCAGTTGTTATAAATTTGAGTACTTTGGTTCGGTCGCTTGTATAATTGATCAACAGGGATAAGTACATTTACATTTGCATGCTATCAACTTTACACACAAAGTATGACGATACCAATTAAAAACAGAATTGAGTCTCTCGACCTTTTGAAAGGAATCGTGATGGTAATTATGGCTCTGGACCATGTTCGTGATTACTTCCATTTTTCCGCACTCCTTTATAATCCTACGGATCCTAGTCAAACATCATTGCCCATCTATTTCACCCGATGGATCACTCATTTTTGTGCTCCTACATTTTGTTTTCTCGCCGGGATCTCTGCATTTTTAGTGGGGAGACGAAAAACTAAAGCTGAATTAAGTTCCTTCCTCTTG
>DAONBD010000080.1:0-2967 GCA_035401345.1 Candidatus Altimarinota bacterium | reverse complement strand
TTTACAAAACGCGTTAAATCGCGAGTTTTTATATTTTTTTAATGTTAAAATTCCTTCATGATGCTATTTATAGGTATTTCGGCTCTCGTTATCATGGGAATATTTATTATTGTGGCGATATGGGCTTCTGTGAGCCATAAATAAAAACTCGCGATTTAACGCGTTTTGTAAAAAAAGTTGATATTTAGGTCGGCTGTGTTTTGTAAAAAGCTCCGTTGTATTCTATGAAAATGCTTTTTCCAGTCTTGACTTTTTGTTTTTTGACTGTAGGATTCTTCCAAATAAAATTAATAAATAACCAAAATTTTTATGTCAAATGAGCAAATTACGTTCGGAACTGCTATAGAATGTATGGATGGTCGTCCAGACGACGATACGACGAAATTCTTGAAAGAATTGTTTGGAGTTGAAAAAATTGACAAAATCACGGGACCTGGTGCTGATGGTCTTTTTTTTGAAAGGTGGAGATGCTGCTTTTAAAGGATGGATTTCTGGAGAAGTAGAAAAACTTGGCGGTGATGTGACTCCGGAAACTATTCATCAAATATTAGTAGATTGGGCTAAATTTATGGTGGTTAATGTTTCTATACAAGGACATGGTTCAAGAAATGTTGCTGTTGTTGGTCATGGAAATCATTGTGCTGGAAATCCTGTTGAAAACGAGCAGCACCTTAAAGATGTGAATGATACTGTTGAATTAGTAAGAAGTTGGATTCCTGAAGACCTTCGTAACGAAGTGAATGTTGTGGGAATCTTTGCTGATGCCAATCAGGAAGGCGGATGGAGTGTAGAAAAACTTTAGTCTTGAATGTAAACTTCCGGAAGGTTTTCAAATTTTTCTGAAAGTTTTTTGTGTTGGTTTAAGTCGAGATCTTTTTTTAGTAATTCTACTGCTTGGTGGCGTGCTCGTGCTATGAGCTCTGAATCTGTTAATGTTGCCATTTTGAGGTCAGGGATTCCGCTTTGTTTGACGCCATAAATTTCGCCTGGGCCTCTTAACTCAAGGTCAATTTCTGCTAATTTAAATCCGCTGTGATGTTGTTCCATCGCTTGCATGCGTTTTGCGCCTTCGAGGGAGAGTTTGTTCGTGAAAAGGAAGCAGTATGACTGGTGCTCTCCCCTGCCCACACGTCCACGAAATTGATGAAGCTGGGAAAGACCAAATCGTTCAGCGCCTTCGATGATCATGATTGTCGCATTCGGGACGTCGATACCGACCTCAATAACAGAAGTGGAAACGAGAATATTGATTTTATTGTCTTTGAAATCCGCCATGATTTGGTCTTTTTCGTCCTGAGACATGCGTCCGTGTAGTAGGCCGACCGTATCGCGTTTGAAAATGTGATTTGATAGGTAGTCGTATTCGTTTATGACGGATTTTACTTCGAGAACGTCGGATTCGTCGATCAATGGACAGATGATGAATGCTTGGCGGCCTTTGAGGATCTGATCGTCTATCCAGCGATATGCGTCCATGCGTTTTTCTTCCGGGACGACACGAGTAATGATGCGTTGACGGCCTTTTGGCATTTCGTCGAGGATGGAGAGGTCCTGGTCGCCGTAGATAGTGATCGCGAGAGTGCGTGGGATCGGGGTAGCAGATAGACTGAGTAAGTGAGGACTCTTGCCTATTTCTTTTAATGTCGCGCGTTGCTTGACGCCGAAGCGATGTTGTTCGTCGATGATTGCGAGACCGAGATTTTTGAATCCGATTGAGTCTTGGATTAGCGCATGAGTGCCGACGACTATATCACAGGTTCCTGTTTTCATCTGTTTGATGGTCTCTTCTTTTTCTGGTTTTGATGTACTGCCTGAGATGAATTTGATGTTTAGCGAATGGTCTTTGAAAAATTTTGTAAATGAATAATAGTGTTGTTTTGCCAGAATTTCTGTTGGTGCCATTATTACGACTTGGAATCCGTTTTGTATGGCATTTAACGCAGCGATGATTGCTACTATCGTTTTCCCTGAGCCAACATCTCCTTGTAGCAGACGATGCATTGGAAACGGCTGGTTTAAGTCTGAAAGGATTTCATTAATAACTTTTTTTTGCGCTTCCGTGAGTTCGAAAGGTAATTTTTCTACAAATCTTTTAATCTCCTCTGATTCTATTTTCATTCTTTTGATTTCTTCTTCGTTCACTTTTTGCCATGTTTTTTTCTTTTGAAGTACTTTTAATTGTAATAAAAAAAGTTCATCAAAACTCAGACGCTCTCGCGCTTTTTTTAGCATCTCGTCATTTTCCGGGAAATGAATGTTTTTGATTGCTGTTGGCAGATCAATGAGCTTTTCGGCGCGAAGAATTCCTTCCGGCATATATTCTTCAAAATGGTTCGCCCATTCATCTACAAGTGGTTTGATTTTTTCCCGAAGCCATTTTGAGCTCAAGCCTTCGGTCTCGTGGTAAACAGGAACGATACGACCTGAGTGAACAGTTTCTTGAGACTTATTTACCATCTCATATGTAGGAGCCTGGAACACCAGCTTGCCGGCGGACATTTTTAGTTTACCTGTAAGGATTATCTCTTTGTTGCGCGGGAGCATGCGTGTTAGAAACGGCTGATTGAACCACATCACATTGATCGAGCCTGTTTCATCTCGAAATGTCGCGCGTTGGATCGATTTGCCACCGCGTGTGCGTGTGTTAAATAGTGTTGTGAGTGTTCCGAGTACTGTATTCGCCTCGTCGAGCTTCATGTCTATAATGCGTGTGAATTCAGACGAGTCCGTATATCCACGTGGATAATACAAAAGTAAATCTTCGACTGTTTGAATTCCCAGAGATTTCAGTAAGTCGAGATGTTTTTTTGTGGTACGAAGGATTTGTGAAAGTAATGGAGTATTCATGCCAAGATTCTACTATATTAATCTCTTAACCAAAAGATCTTGACTAGTAAAATATGTGTTATTTATTTCTTGGGCATTTTTCACCTCCTTTACGACAATGAGTTTCTGCAAGTTCTTGTG
>DAONBD010000079.1:0-3051 GCA_035401345.1 Candidatus Altimarinota bacterium | reverse complement strand
TATATATCGGCATATAAGAGAATTTTGCTGAATATTTAAAAATGATTCTATCAACATCGCTTCTGTATTGATAGTTCGTGTAGTACAAACCGTGCATAATTTCATGATCAAGAGTTTTCTCATCATTCTTCGCTGTGCCGATTACATAGAATAATCCACTTTTATCTTGAAAGAGATCCAGTAATTTTTTCTCTCGAGATGACAATGCTCCAAACGCTCCTGAATAAAATGGTAAAAGAGCATAAGAAGGGATATTGAATCCACTCCAATCGTTATAATATGTGAACGATGCGCGATTGTTTTGTTTTTTATACCATGTTTGATATTCTTTGAGAGTGAATAGTTTATTTCTGAACTTTGGAGATTCATAATGTTCCTGAAAACGAATGAATGTCTTAGCAGCTTCTTGAGTAGATGGAAATGTAACTAAATGGATGTTAGCAAGTATTTCGTGTTCTTTCATTGTTTGTGCCTCGCAACCATTATGTTTGCTGATTTTGTAGGTTTATTATTTGGAGAGTAGTAATTATCTATGGTCTTGACTGTGACGAATCCAAGTTTTTCGTAAATATGAATCGCGGCAAGATTGTCAGAGTCAACCGCAAGAATAGCGTATCTTACTTTTGGCAATTCCTTTAGCATGAATTTCATACACTCTTTAGCAATTCCGTGACCACGAAAATTAGGGACAACGCAGACGTTAGCGATGTACAGAACATCATTATTCGAATCCGAGTGTTCTGACTTCTTTACGAAGTCGTATAGATTTTTTGATGAATCTTCCTTCCATAATTCTGTCCAGAAATAAGAAACAACTGCATCAAACATGTATACGATA
The DNA here is from genome assembly GCA_035401345.1 of Candidatus Altimarinota bacterium. Classification (GTDB taxonomy): domain Bacteria; phylum Patescibacteriota; class Gracilibacteria; order UBA1369; family LOWO2-01-FULL-3; genus DAONBD01. The sequence continues at coordinate 2,213 of DAONBD010000079.1, read as the reverse complement.
TAGAATCGTCCGTTTGATTTGTCAAATTTTTCTGTGAGCTTTTCCAGAGAGTATGCGATGCCTTCGCTAAAACAAAGTTTCTCAACTTCGGTAATACGTGGCAGATCTTCTCTTGTTGCTTTGAGTATTTGAATCATAAATAAGGTGTCATGCAAGTATGCAAGCGACGAATTTCTGTTTTAAGTTTCGAAATATCGCTTTCAATTTCTTCAATTCGTTTCACAAGGATGAAATTATTTTTTTCGTATTTGAAAACTTTATCTGCGTAAACTTTTTCTTGCGTATCCACATTAAGGAAAACTCCGTTTCCTATATATGTAAGTTTTATTTTTTGGTAACTACGGCCGCTGCGAATTAATACAACTTTCGATCCATCCTTAAGTTCTGCGAGATTTTTATCCTCGAGTTCTTCGATGTGTTTTTCTGCAAGTTTATAAGAATCAAAATCGGACACAAAAGCTTTTTCTTTTTCTTTGCTGAAATGATAACTATCAGAGAAGTTGTATAGCTTCCATTTATTTGTTTCAACATTATATTCAATCTTGAAGTTTCGGATCGAAGATCCAAAGCAATGTGAGTTAGCCATGTTGTTATCCTTGTTTTTTAAAGAGAATTATACCAGCGATCATCAGAATCATTCCGATATATTGGAACAATCCAAGTGTTTTTCCTTGAAAGAATATCACGCCAACTCCCCAACCAGATACGATTAAGAAATCAAATATGAATCCAGCGAGAGGAAGATTATTTGAATACTTACAAATCACAGTCCACGTAGGAATGATTCCAATGCACCATATAAAGAAAAGAGATTTGAATGTTTGTTCTTTAGATGCTTTGAAGGAAAGGTAAGCGATGAAGATATATTGCGCTAGAACAATTGGAACCCATAAGTATGAGTTAATGATGAAATGCATATCACCAGAATAGTCGAAGAACTGCTGGTTCCCATACGGCGTTGTTATCGAATCTCGCTATATAACCAAGATTACGGAAATATGTTTCGATTTCTTGCCAGTTTTGAGGAAAGCCTTCATGAAAGTAAATTCCGCAATTAGACTTTCCTTCATTTGCTTTCTGTTCAATAAACTCGAATGTTTTTTGTAACCATTCAGCGTTCTTATTGAGAGATCGTTCAGCTTTCTTTTCTTCGAGTTTTTTTGCTTTTCGAACAATTGAAGAAGCTTGAATTGCAGATATTTGTTTGTTTTTTGTAAAGAACATATTTTCCTTGTGAATTGCGGAGAGCGGAGTATTCGAAACCCAACCTGTTACAGTCCCATCGTTTAGCAAACGAGTCTAACGCCCTAGCTAGTTCACTCTCCATTATAGATCACGAATATGAATTCGTAAATGGCTCATATTCTATTTATTCAACGTTACTTGTTACTTGTTTATTATTCTTCCTTTCCAAAAAACAAGTGTCCTACCATTAGACCACCCTGGAATTTTTTGCTCCCCAGTGAGGGTTCGAACCTCAATTGCAAAAGTCAAAGTCTTGTGTCTTACCAGTTAGACGACCAGGGAATTTTTATTTATGATTACTTTGTTGGACCGCCGAGACTCGAACTCGGATCTACTGGTTAAGAGCCAGCCCGTCTACGCAATTGACATACGATCCAGTATTTTGCGCCCGGAGGGACTCGAACCCCCAACCTCGGTATTAAAAGTACCTTACTCTAACCAATTGAGTTACGAACGCTTATTCTTTATTGTGGTTTTTGCTCTTTGCGATACGTTTCTTCATATAGTGTTTTCTCCTTTTAAATTTTCAATACGTGAAATTTCACATATCATTTCGTTTTCTAATTTTATGACTCGATCAGAAATCTCTTTATAGCGTTTTTCTCTTTCTCTTTTTTGAGAAAGCTCATCGAACCATTTTTGAAAATCTTGATCAATCATATTATTGCGCGGGCAGTTTTCCAAGGATCTGCCAACCTATCTTATAAGACCGGCCGGGTTTTTATTAAAAGGAAACCCGTGCTGTAAAACCTATGAGCGGGCTGAGATGCTCGAAATCTCAACTCAAGTTTGGAAGACTCGGATTTTTCCTTTTAAACTAAGCCCGCGTTGAGACAAGATCCCCGGAAAATACCTCAACTTTTGCAGATTACTCTGCGCTGTTACCTTCAACGATCTTCATCGTCTATTCTCACATTGCTCCTCAGGCAGGAATCGAACCTGCGACGACCTTTCGGTACCGCGTTAAC
>DAONBD010000078.1:0-3104 GCA_035401345.1 Candidatus Altimarinota bacterium | reverse complement strand
AAATTTTGCTGGATCAGAAGTCGACCAACTTAAAGAAATATTCAAGCCGGGAGCACCAGGTAAAAAACTAAATTCAAAAATCATAACGGAAATTTATAACAGTGAAGTTTTTTATGCGTTCGTAAAAGGAAAAATTCAAACTAGCGCTGCAGTGCAAGAGAATCCAATTCGCTATCTAGTATCAAGGGTTGCGCCGCTTTGTAAAGAATTAAAAATCCATCCATGGGAAGCTATGCGATACTTCTATTATTCAATGATTGAAGTCGTTCGTCCCAATGTCAAAAAGGGAGATACGAGTGATGGGCCAGCTTATAATTTTATTGAGATGGATTTTGCCGACGTCATCGATTACGGCGGATCAGAATCGGCTCCGGGAGTAATTTCCGGAGATCTTAAAAATCTAATAACTAAAGACAAAAAAACTTTAAAAATGACAACGAAAGTTCTTGGTTATACATCCGAACGTAGTGAAGCAAATTTGCAAACTAATCAAGAAGATCCATATATGAAACTCTTCGCAATACCAGCTGATTCAATATCGGTCGGCGCAGGAACGACATGGGAACAACTCATTCAGTCCGCAGCATCAAAAGTAAAAATTGATATTGGAGAGTTATTGAATAAAGATGACGCAGAAGTTTTTAAAAAGGAAAAAGAAAAATTCAAAAAAGAAATTGGAAAAAAGAAGTCTGATCCTGAGAGTAAGGATAATGTAAAAGAAGAAAACAACATACTCTTCGTAAAGCAATTTGGAAAAGACAGAGGATTAGCTTTTAAATTTGCTAACCTTAATGCTAAAATGTTTTTCGCCAGCGCGCAGACACGAAAGGCAATGTGTGAAACAATTAAATTGATGCTCGAAAGAAAAGGAGCGAACAATTTAAACGCTAAAGAAAGACTGACTCAGATTGAAACTGAACGAGCAAAAATTACTAAGACGGCCGCGGCCGATAATCTTACTACAAAAGCAGACGAAAAAATCGGAAAGGTTATAGATGAATATTTAAAAATGACCACGCCGAATTCTCTGGTGTTATCGTTTTTTCTAGATAGGGCAGGGTGTGTTTTTAGAGAAGGATTCGGAGAAAACAATATCGTTCAAACTTACAGCGTGCGTTTCAAAAATTCTAATGCCGGATTTTCACAAACTGCCGGTGGAGCAAATGGAACATCTCTCAGTATGGAATTTCCCGATGTAGTTTCGTTCAAACCTACCGTTAAAAACCTTTTCGATCACGTTCGTAATATTCTCCCTCTCACAGATATGTTTGCAGTCGACAAAGCAGGACCAAACAAAACGATTTCTAGCACAAGGAAAGATAGTTTTGGAGCAACTGCCTCATATTTAGATGAACAAATTTCTGAGAAAAAGGCAGAACTTTCTAAAGCAAAATCGGAAGAAGAACAGAAGTCTTTAGAAGCCAACCTAAGAACACTTATTACTAGTAAAATAGAAGCGGACCGAGACGCAAAAGAAAGTAGTGATTTAAAAATCTTAGGAAGCGAAGAAGGAGAAGATGGTAAATTTCGAGGTACTGACTCGAATAATTTACGCAGATATAAAGCTCGAGCTAGATTCCCTATACACTGGAATAGCGATCCTCGTCAAGGTAATGGATTTCTTGATGGAGACACGGATGCAGATGCCGCATTGATGAAGACGTCGATCACGAATATGAAGCGAAGAATGATTATTCATTCGCTATCTTATGAAGCAGAGTTACGTATTCTCGGCGATGCAACTTTCGCAGGAACTTATTTCAACGATAAACTTATTTTCATTAAAGTTCTCAACGCAGACGGAAGAGATTCGATTCATACTGGCATATATCGAATCAATGGATATACTCATTCAATAACTTCTGGTAGTTACTACACTACATTCAAATTGATGAAACAACCAGATTTGAATTCTGGTGATTATCCACAATTCGAAGAAGAAATGATTAACTCTCTGTCGAGAGATTCTCTATCTCAAAGCGTCCTTCCGCCTGAAGTCGTATTCGATAAAGCCGGAAGCAATAATGAGCAAACAAAAAGAATAATGCTTGATTCAAAGAACACAATCAAAGAATTGGCGATTAAGAATGATCCACCAAAAGCAACAACTGTTGCTTCAATGAAAGGAAGTATCAAGAAGAAAAAGAAATAGGTTGCGCTTAGGTGACATATAATATACTACAATGAAAAAGCTATTAACAGTTCTAGCAAGCACACTCCTTCTCTTTGTGTACTGCTCAGACTCAACAATTAAAGAGAAAAAACCATGGCCGTACAAACTGACCTATCTAAAAGGCGAAGTATGGATCAACGAAAAACACGCCACAGTCGATTCGACGGTTCAAGAAACAGATACGGTAACAACAAAAGCAAACGCTTATGCCATTATCGCCCTTTCTGATTTTGCAACGATTTCTTTGAAACCAAATACTAAGATCTATCTTAACAATTTAGGCGGTGGAAAATCAGAGATCTTCCAAGAAAGCGGCAAGACATTTTCAAAAGTTAAGACTGGAACTTCGTATGCAATAAAAACTCCAACTATGGTTGCGGGTGTCAGGGGGACTTCTTTTGAAGTGGCCACTTCAGCGAAGACTTCAACTGTTTCGTTACTCGAAGGAAAAGTAGAAGCACAATCGGTTTCAACTTCCGAGATAGTCAATATTGAATCTGGGCAAAAATTAAAAACAAGAGTTGGATTGAAGATTGATAAAGCAGAAATGTCTCAAAAGGAATTGGATTCTATTAAAGTGGTTTCAGTTTTCACGCAGATTAATCCAAATGAAAATGTTAAAGACGTCGATAACCTATTAAATAAAATTGATATCGATGATCACCCGGCAATTGTTAGTCCGGCGAAAAAGACTATGACTCTAGAACAGATCAAGAAAACTTATGGCCGTATCGCTAAAATTACGACTAAGAGCGGGCAAGAATTTTCCGGATACTTTTCGCAAAGCGGAGCAACAATGAAAATAATTACTCCGAATGGAAACGTCTCAGTGGATACTTCTCAGGTAGCGAAAGTTACTCCAATCCCATAACTCATTAAAAAAGCAACACTTTATAGTCGCCATTCAGAAGTATAATTCTAAGAATGGCGA
>DAONBD010000077.1:0-3162 GCA_035401345.1 Candidatus Altimarinota bacterium | reverse complement strand
TATTAAAATCTTCTATCACCGACTCCGCTCCAAACCTTGCTCAGTTCCAAGTTGATATTGATACTTTAGCTAATGAAATATTGAAAATTCCCGGAAGCGAAAAAAAACTGTCCGATTTCATCAACTCTAAGGGATTAAACGTAAGTGCGAAAGAATATATAAAAAATGAACTTTTTAATGTAACTATAAATTCTTCAAAATCTTCATACACCACAAAAAATCATTCTGATTTTATGTTGAGTGCTGAGATGAAAATTTTGCGTGATGCATTGTATTGGAATTCTATTTCGATCGATGACAAACACGAATACATTTTGAATTATTATTTAAATGACTCTCCTTACTATAATGCTTATATTAATGATAACGGACTTGGATACGAAGCCGCTTATTTGATTTTTGATGGAGGTAGTGGTGATGATAGCGACTATGTGGATTTTGCTTTTAATAAAGGGGCTAATACTGATGATGACCCGGAATTGAACGCTCTGGTAGAGGGAATGAAATATGAAGATTTTGTAGGACCCGGAATAGGAGATGACGGCTACCCAAAAGAAGATGACAAAGATGAATTTGTATCCTTGAAAAAGTTTTTCCAAGAGTTAATAGATTTCTTTAAAGATTTGGGCGAGCTTGTTAAGCAATTTGATCCGAAAGTTGGATTGGATTCTGCCTGCGGAGAATTGGATATATGTGATGATTCTTGTGAGGGTGATACTCTTGAAAAGCTGGAACTCGTTCCTTCCAAAAGTATTGTATATAGTGATGGATTGGATTATGTAGATATTCAGGTTAAAGGCTCAAATCAAAATGACAAGCCATATGGCGCCTCCACTCCAGCAATCACGTATTCACTTTCTCAAGATCTTTTAAATCCTTCTTTTGTTGTTGACGAAAATTATTCGAGTAAAACTTTGATAGGAGGACTTGGCGTTATAAGACTTAGGTCTACAAACGTTTCCGGATCAGTGACTATTGCTGTTAAGGCTATCGTTGATCATGAAACTACTGTTGAGGCTGAAGATCTGCTCGTGCAGTCTGCAGGGAAAAAAGTTTCTTTGACTGCTGATTCAAGTGGTGCGCAAATCGGAACCGATGAAGTTGTAAATCTCTCTGCCGCATTAATGGCTAACGATGAGTTGGAAAGCACAGCAACAAATCAAATTACATTTACAATAATAGATGGTAAAGACAGCGCTGTATTTGAAGGCGGAAATATCAAAAAAGCTGTGAATGGAGTAGCCGGTGCCACAATTAAACCATTAACAAAATCCGGGATAGTTAAAGTCGAGGCAAAAGTGACTGATGGCCCTTTTTATGCGACTGAAGTGAAAGAGTTGATAATAACTTCCGGAGAACCGGCAAAATTAATTTTGGATAGTGATACAGACATACTTCTGGCAAATAAAAAATCAAAAGCTAATGTTGCTGTAAAAGTTGTTGATGAATATGGAAATTTAACTGCTGATCAATTTTCGACTGTTTCAATATTTGCTTTTGGAGATGTAACTCTTGATATGGCTGGGGATAAAAATTCTTTGATGCCTGGATTACAAAAAGATACTACCGATGGCGTTGCCAATGCTTCTATTTTGTCCGGCGATAAAATCGGTGAAGCAAATATATATGCTGTTTTGATGAGTGATGAAATCGAAGAAAAAATGATATCAGCTACTATGGAAAAAGATGATATTGATTTCAAAGGTGGGATTGGAGCTTCAAGAAACATTTCGATACTCGGCGATGGTTCATTAAAATTAGTACCTGTATATAATGATAAAATAAATGCGGATGGTAATTCCACCTCTTCTATTTCTGTTGAATTACAACAAAATAATGGTACAAAAATCCTAGGATACAATGGTGAAATAGTTTGGGATGTAAATGATAGTAGTTACGGATCTTTGGATGTATATACTGGGAAAAATATGGTTGCCGGCGGTTCAAATGCGATTTTTAAATCAACAACATTATCAGGCACTCCGACTATTACTGTCTCTGCACCAGGATTTGCAAACACTTCTTTTACTGTCACTACTCTTCCTGGGCCTGCGACTTCTATTTCACTTGCAAGTGATGATGAAATTTTGTTCACAGGCGGAATTGATAACACTCTTGTGACTGCAAAATTGCTCGATCAATATGGAAATTGGGCTTATACATCTTCCGCGAATGTGTCTTTTGCACGTTCGGAAAAGTCAGAAAATCTTTTTGATTTTGATAGTCCAAATGAAATTTACACATCCAACGGACTTGCAAACATAAATATTAAATCAACTGCATACTCAGGCAAAGGTTCAATTTCAGCCACTTTTGGCACTGCTCCAGACCTTCAAAAAACAAATTTACTTATCGACTTCAAAAAAAGAATTTCAAATGAAAATTCTAATAGCTTTTCAAAAATTTCCCCACGCGCTTTGTATATCAATCTACTTGGTGGAGCTTTTTATGACATGGGAAAAAATGATTTAGCGAATGAAATGCTTTTCAGTGGGAAATCTCAGGCTGTTCTCACTTCCACTTCAGTATTGAATGATAAAAAACGTGTTGTTTCCGTGGATGGGTTCGGGCAAGTCGATGTTCTCGATCAAAATGTAAAAATGAATTTCGTGCCTGCTACAGAGACTTTTAAATTCAATAAAATAAAATTTAGAGACGAGACTTTTGGCGTTGATGTTGGTGAGATATTTTTTGTTCCAAAAAATGATTTACCTTTTGGATTAATCACTGATGATTTCGAGAAATATAATGAAGGCATATTTGTAAAAGATATAACCCCAGAGGATAAAAAAGATATTTCTCCAAAATTAATTTCAGACTTACCTTCGAATTCCGTTTTATTAAAAAGAGGTGTAACCGAATTGGCAAAAATTGATCAATACGGTCGCGTATCGGTTTTATCAAATGACATTGTTTTGAGATTGCCTCAGGCCGCAGACGCTTCTTTGAATTTGGATAATTCTTATTTCTCAACGTTGCTTACTTGGAAAAATGTTCCGATTGCTCAGATCCAATTCAGACAATCCGTTCCAGTTTATTCATTAAAATCTTCTGACAAGAGTGCCAATTTCCCAACCGGTATATATGTAAAACTTTCAAATGACGAAGGAATTTTTGATTTAAAAGAATCATTTTCGCGATATTCAACAGAATTTAAACGAG
>DAONBD010000076.1:0-3203 GCA_035401345.1 Candidatus Altimarinota bacterium | reverse complement strand
CTTTGGATTTGAGATCCAGTGATATTCATATCGAGCCCGAGGAAAATCGTGTAAGAATCAGATACAGAGTTGATGGTGTTCTGCAGCAAATAGTTGAATATCCGACGAACTTGCATCCGGCTGTCGTTTCGAGAATTAAAATCATGTCGAATTTAAAAATTGATGAACAAAGAATTCCGCAAGATGGACGCACAGAAGTGACAACAAAAGAAGGTAAAAATATGGATCTTCGTGTTTCGACTTTGCCGACTGTGAGTGGTGAAAAAGTTGTAATGCGTATACAAGATAAATCGCGAAAAATTCCCGACCTTCCGGAACTTGGAATTACCGGAAGGGCTTTGAAAAATATTGAGGAGGCTTTGATGGCCCCAAATGGAATTATATTGAATACTGGGCCGACCGGTTCCGGTAAAACGACCACTTTGTATTCCGCTTTGACGCGATTAAATCAAGTTGGAGTAAATATTTTGACGATTGAAGATCCGGTGGAAATTCAAATCGACGGACTCAATCAAAGTCAGGTTCATCCTGATATTAAATATACTTTCGCTTACGGAATGAGATCTGCACTGCGTCAGGATCCTGACATCATAATGGTCGGAGAAATCCGTGACAAAGAAACAGCAGATACCGCTATCGAAGCCGCATTAACCGGACACTTGGTACTATCTACCATCCATACGAATAGCGCTGTTGAAACTATTAATAGGATTTTGAATATGGGAACGGCTCCTTACCTACTTTCTTCAACATTGGAGTTGGTTATAGCCCAGAGATTGGTAAGAAGACTTTGTGATAATTGTAAATATGAAAAACCGGTTGATCCGGAAACTATAGAAGGTATGAAGGCTGTGCTCGCGACTGCGGATTTGAATGGAGAAATCGATCCGAAATTTTTGAATGACATGAAATTTTATGAAGGTAAAGGATGTCCTGCTTGTAATAATACAGGATACAAAGGACGTGTCGGACTGTATGAAGTTTTACGCATAGATAATAGTATAAGAAAAGCTATTTTTGACGGACTTTCCGCTATCGAAATACAAGAAATTGCTTTAAAAGGCGGAATGTTGACTCTTGAGCAAGCCGGAATTTTGAAAGCTCTTGAGGGCGTTACAAGCGTCGATGAAGTCTATAGAGTAGCTAAAAAAATGGAAACTAACCAAGAAAAAGATGCCGACAAAGCAAGCTAAAGAATTTCAATTTGCCGGTAAAGAGATATTTGATCTCGATAATAAACTTACTAAAAAAAGTAAGGATTCCGTGGTGCTCAATATCGATGCGGACGACGTCGTTATTTCTGAAAAAGGAAAAAGATTTTTACAAAAAAGTCCTCAATTCGTATCTGACTCTACGGGCTTTTTCCTCATTGATTGGTATAAAAAAATTAATTCAAAATTAATAAGTGGAGGCAGTATAAAATCTGAAGAAAAATCCAATTTCTTTCATTTGCTTGGAGTAATGGTGAATGCCGGAGTTCCTGTTATGAAAGCCCTAAAATCGCTAATGGGCCAGGTTGCTACAAACTCTCACATGTATTTATTAATCAATAGTCTTTATCACAAAATTGAGGAAGGACAGAGTTTGAGTGAGGCGATGAGCTACCATCCAAAAGATTTTTCGGAAATGGAAATCGGTATGATCGAAGCCGGCGAGGCGGCCGGACAGTTGAATGCAACTTTGGATAATTTGGGAAGAGATATCGAACGTAGAAACGACATCAAACACAAAATCAAAAGTGCTTTGATGTACCCTGTAGCTATCATGCTTTTGTTGGTCGCGGTGCTTATAGTGATGATGGTTTTTGTGATTCCAAAGCTAGAGGGTCTTTTTGAAAGCCAGGGCGCAAATTTGCCTTTGGTGACAAAAATTGTCGTGGGAACAAGCCATTTTTTGATCGACTATAAATTTCTTTTAATTGTCATTATCGGCGCTTTGGTTGCCGGGATATGGATTGGTAAAAAAACTTCAGAAGGTAAATATCTTTGGGATAAATTGAAAATTAATTTCCCTATTTTCGGCAAACTTTTCAAGATGGCATACATCGCGAGATTCGCCAGGTCCATAGCCAATCTCGTAAGTAGCGGCGTGCCTATTGTTAAGACAGTAGATATTACTTCTAATGCGATTGGCAATGAAGTATATAAAAGGAGATTGTATTTAACTTCGGAAGATATCAAGCAAGGTATTCCGCTTGCGGAAACGCTTTCTGAGAGTTCTTTGTTTCCGCCGATGATCGTGAATATGGTGGAGGTCGGTGAAAAAACCGCGCAGCTGGATACAATAATGAATAAAGTCGCGGATTATTATGATGAAACAGTTTCAACTACCGTTCAGGGTATCGCGAAAATCATTGAGCCTGTTGTACTGGTGATGATCGGTTTGTCGGTCGGGGTTATCGTCGCAGCGATCATGCTTCCTATTATGCAGTTGAGTAATATGGCGGGGTCGATGTAGGGAGGAGTTTGTACTAGTGAGGACTTGTATTTGTACTGGGCTTGCGTTTATAGCGAGCTTTTTTTTATTGAATTTGTCATTTGGTTGCGTTATAATGTACTTATGAGTACATTTAAAAATAACATAACCGCAAAAAGGATAGCCATACTCGCAACAAAAAACGAGAGGCTTTTTCATATAAAAGACTTGGCGAATTTATGGAATATTCAAAATAAAAATACCCTAAGAGTCACTCTGAAACGCTATGCGGATGAAAAACTTATTTACAGAATTTATAGAGGATTTTATTCTCTATCACCAATAAGAGATATAGATCCTATTTTACTTGGAGTAAAGGCATTGCATGGGTTTTGTTATCTTTCAACGGAGACCGTCCTGTATCATTCTGGATATATTTCTCAGGTAATTGATTACAATACTTTTGTTAGCTCGAAATCATTGAGTTTTACAATCGGAGAAACTAATTTCAAAAGTCGTCAGCTTAGTGATAAATATCTTTATAATCCTGATGGAATTTCGATGGTAAATGAGGTTTTGACTGCAACACCTGAAAGAGCAATTTGCGATATGCTTTATTTCAATTCAAATTATAATTTTGACAAACCGGTCGATTGGGAGAAAATTCGGTCGATGCAAAAAAAAATACAATATCCTTTAACGCCTCATAGATATGTTGCTACCTAAGCCGACTGATGCAATTCACAAAATGTGGCTTTATAGACTTCTCACCGCAATTTCCGACGATG
>DAONBD010000075.1:0-3212 GCA_035401345.1 Candidatus Altimarinota bacterium | reverse complement strand
CAACCTCGCCACTACTTGCCTACTCGCGTCAAAATCATTCAAAATAGCCCTCATCACTGCCGGCTCGTTACTGAGGTAACTCTTCGGCATATCCTTTTCTTTCGGGCAATAAATACATTTCCCAGGACAATCGAAATCCTTGGTAATCACAGTGATAGAGGCGATTCCAGAAAGACTTCGCACTCCCCTCTTGCGAATTAATTTTTCAAAAGCCACATTAGCCTCGATCTCATCATTATCAAGAAGTTTATTGTAAGCTTTTAAAAGCTCAATACTCGAAAAACTTGAAACTTTATATTTCAAAGAAAATTGGTTTTTCAACGCCTGCAATTCTTTGCGAGTCACAACTCCAGACGTTAACGCTTGTTTAACGAACTCCTCCGCTATATGATCTATTTGCATATGATTATTTAAGCTTTGAGATACTAGCATGAAGGAGAAAACAAAAAAAGAAATACTCATCTCTGTCAAAAAAACATACAACTCGATCGCAGAAGACTTTTCTGAAACTCGAAAAATGCATTGGCACGAATTCGAAGATTTTTTGAAATACATAAAAAATAACGACACAATCGTCGACCTAGGATGCGGCAACGGAAGACTCTATTCGTTCATTAAAGGCAAAAGGAAAGTTAAATATATAGGAATAGACAATAGTAAAAAATTAATTACAGAAGCCAAAAAACTAACAAAAGGAAAATTCATTGAAGGAGATTTATTGAAAATTCCAGCAAAAACTGCGTCGACAAAAGTCGTCGCCTGCATCGCGGCATTTCACCACTTACCGAGCAAAGAACTTCGTGAGAAATCATTAAAAGAAATGCATAGAATTTTAGAAAAAAATGGTAAACTAATCCTGACAGTTTGGAATTTACTTGAGCAACCTAAGTACAAAAAAAAAGTCAAGGAAGCCTGCTTCAAATGGCTAACAACACTAGGTAAATACGAGAAACGCGGACTTCAAATTCCGTGGGGAAATAAAAAAATTCCACGCTACTACTACGCATTTAAACAAAAGGAAATCGAAAAATTGCTAAAAAAATATTTCAAAATTATCGAGAAAAAAGTTGATAAAAATCTAATTTACATATGCGAAAAAGTATAAACATTCTAGGCGTAAACTTTGACGTCATAACGTCAATCGAAGCTGTTTCACGAGTCGATAACTGGCTTTCTACATATAGTGGATTTTTCAATTTCAAAAAACAATATTTGATAGTCACGCCAAACCCAGAAATCGTGCTCATAGCGAACAAAAATCCAGAATTCATGGAAATTTTAAACAGCGCCGACATGAGCATTCCGGATGGAATAGGAATACTTTGGGCATCGAAATTCAAACGCATAACAGAAGAGGAAAATAATAAATGGAAACGCCTAAGTAAATTATTCGTATCATTAGGATTCACAGCTATTAGCAAGAAATACGCCGCCACTGAATTCCCGGAACGAGTAACTGGTGTAGATTTAATGGACAAGATTTGCGCAATGGCGGCAGAACGAAATCACAGCATATTTTTACTTGGGGCAGAAGAAGGGGTAGCCGAGAAAACTGCAGTTAAATTAATTCAAAAATATCCAAAGCTAAAAATTGCAGGAGTATATGCAGGAACTCCAAATGAAGAAGATGAAGCGGAAATAGTCGAGCTTATAAATTCAACAAAACCAGGAATTTTATTCGTCGCTTACGGAGCTCCAAAACAGGAATTTTGGATAACTAGAAACATGCGAAAACTAGAATCCGTCAGAGTCGGCATGGGAGTCGGCGGAAGCTTTGATTTCATCTCCGGCACCATCCCGCGCGCACCTATGAAACTGAGAAAAGCAGGCCTCGAATGGCTCTACAGACTCTATAAACAACCTTCACGTGTAAAAAGAATTTGGAATGCGGTAATCACATTCCCAGTGAAGATTTTTAAAAATAAATAAATCTATTTTCTCCCTTTCTTCTTCATCTCCAACAACTGATTGATGTAAGGGGTAACCTTTTCTATCAGATAATTTGCGGCCTTGAGAGGACTGATAATAGAAGTTTTTACTCTGCTTGAAATATCTTTTACATCGTCGAGGATTTTCGAAATATCACGCAAAATAAACATCACATAAAGAAGCGTCATGCAGATAAAAATCACAAACACAATAATCCCGACAGCGCCGGCCATTCTTAAAACATCAGCAGAAGTTTCAAACATAGTAATGAGGTTAAATTAGGTTTAATTACACTAATATTATAACATTTTTCGCACCATTTCGTCCACTATCTTCGGATTTGCTTTGCCTTTCATTTCCTTCATAACCAATCCGATCAACGACCCGATAGCACGATCTTTTCCTCCTTTTATATCCGCAACGACACCTGGATTCGCATCAACTATCTTCTTGCAGATCGCCTCTATCGCACCGGTATCACTCACTTGCTCGAGACCTTTTTCCTTCACTATTTCTCCAGCCGAACGACCACTAGAATACATCTCATCAAAAACATCACCCTTCGCCACGTTATTCGAAATCGCGCCGGAAACAACCATCTTCAACAAATCCCCCATCATCTCGGCAGTCACTTTTTGCTCACCGACGGTAATCAATTCCTCTCGCAAATATTTCATCAAAACAGTTAAAACAAACGAAGCAGCCAACCGAGCATCTCCGCAAATCTCGACAACCTTCTCATAATAATCCGCTAAGTCGGAATCCAAAGTCAAAACCCTCGAATCGTCGTCGTTCAGGCCATACGAAGCCATAAATCGAGCCTTTTTGACAGAAGGCAACTCTGGTAAGCCGGCTTTGTATCGCTCGATTTCCTCCTCCGTGATAATAATCGGCGGAATGTCCGGCTCAGGGAAATATCTATAGTCACTCGAACCCTCCTTACTACGCATTATGTAAATTTCTTGTTTGTCGTCATTCCAGCCAACAGTGAAATCCTCCTCCTGTTTCTCCCCTGCTTCGTACAAAGCAGTCTGACGCAAAATTTCCGCATCGATCGCAGCCTCAAGAGCTTTGAACGAATTTAAATTTTTAATTTCTGAACGATGATTCAAAATTTTCTCACCTTTTTTTCTAATTGAAACACTCGCGTCGAAACGCATCATGCCTTTTTCCATATCAGCTTCGCTCGCGCCGACATAGCGCAAAATTTTCTGAATCTCTTTTGCATACGCAGCAGCCTCAGCTGACGACCTTAAATCCGGATCACTTACGATCTCCATAAG
>DAONBD010000074.1:0-3254 GCA_035401345.1 Candidatus Altimarinota bacterium | reverse complement strand
TGCGACATTAATGTTGCCGTTTTTTGTCTATGCCCATTTAACTGCACCCATACATGGATTTTCAAATGATGGATTTACACTTCCATATCAGAGAGCCGTTTTTTATGCTGCAGTTGTCTATCTCTTGCTGGCCCTGGTTTTCTTACGAAAGCTCTTACTACTTTATAATACATCGCGAACGAATATTTTTCTGATCCAATGTCTGGTTGTTTTTTCAACCTCAATAATCAATTACATTTATTACGACCCCTCATTTAGTCACGTGTATTCATTTTTTGCGATTACTGCATTCTTGTATTTTGTGAAAGCATATTTTACCGATAAAAAGCAAAGTCACTTTCTGTGGGCATGTTTGTTTTTCGGATTGATTTTTATTCTTCGCCAATTGAATATTCTTATACTTTTCTTTATCCCGTTTCTCGCAGGCTCACCTGAAGAGCTCAAAGGTTTTTTTATGCGACTCTTCAAAGATCTGTGGTTTACATTCAAAGGTTTAATATTATTTTTAATCGTTGTATCAATTCAACTTTATTTCTGGCATTGGCAAACGGGAGAATGGTTAGTTTACTCTTATCAATCCGAGTCTTTTAATTTTCTCAAGCCTGCATTCATGGATATTTTATTCAGCTACAGAAAAGGGTTATTCATTTATACACCCGTTCTTTTTTTGTCGCTGTTTGCATTGTTCATTTATATAAAGAAGAAAAAATATTATTTACTCATTACCTGGTCTGCTTTCTTTCTTTTTTTAACTTATGTACTCTCTTCATGGTGGAGCTGGTTTTATGGTATGAGCTACGGATTAAGAGCGTATATCGATTTTTACACAGTGTTCTGCATCTTACTTGCAGTTTTACTCGAATCAAAAAAACGACTTGTGATAATTCCGGCAGTGCTATTGTTACTGCTCACAATACCGGTGAATCTGATCCAGACTCTTCAGTATAAAAAGCAGATCCTTCATTGGGATAGTATGGATAAACAAAAATACTGGACGATCTTTTTGGAAACAAAGCATCAATTCAATGGAATGGTATGGAAAAAGGAATTTGTTTTTTCAGAGGAGAAAACTAAACAACTGTACACATCAGCCACCGGAGACAAACGGGCAAAATCCAATTCATCTGTGGAAGTATATTTTCAGAATGCAGCACAGATCCTTGATTTCGAAAAAACAAATATCATTCAGGTCAGTTTTAAAAACAATTTTTCTCCGAAGGAAGATGCTTCCATTGAGCTAACTGTTAAGGACACGATTAGTGGTGAAATAGCTTATAGCCATAGTGTTCCCTTAATTCACTTTCAGGAAAAAGGTTTAAATACAGAGCAAACAGGAGTTTTCAATTACGAAGTACCAACAATGACAGCTGAAAACAAAAGAGTATCGTTAAAAGTCTTTACGAAAGAGGAAATTGCTGAATTGAAGGATTTAAAAATTAGTTACATAAATTATAAATACTGACAAAAAAAAGTTTTAAAGTAATACTTATTTTAGTATTTAAACACCGACGACAAGAGTTAAACGTAAACTCTTTGTCTCTTGTTTAAGATTCGCATTATGATTTCCATTTTAAAAACCAGTAACAGTGAAATCCAGTCTTTCGTCATATGCAATTCTTGTCAGCGTGATCGCTTGCTTTATCATCAATTTCAGCTTTGATAGATTCCAGAAAACCAAAGATGTAATCAAGTACGATGTTGTAATTTATTACGAATATCTTCCTTTGATATTTATTTATGATGACATCCGGGCAGAAAAACACTATGGCACTGAAGAAACTAAAGACTGTGTTATCTGGACAGTTCCGACACCCGAAGGAAAAAGTGTTATTAAAATGACAATGGGATTGTCTATCCTCTACTCCCCGTTTTTCTTTTTAGCTCACTTAATAGCTCAAACATTTGGCTATCCGGCTGACGGATATTCGCAACCATATACAACACTCCTTTTGTTGAGCACTATTTTTTATTTACTGCTGGGAATGTACTACATGAAAAAAATTCTTCAACACTATTTATTTTCAGATTCAACGATAGCCATTACCATTTTGTTTCTGGGAATAGGAACGAATATTTTATGCTACGCTTCACAATCAGCGCCAATGCCACATGTTTATTTGTTTTGTCTGATCGCCATTTTCTTTTACTATACAACACAATGGAATCATACTCCAACAATAAAAAACTCCCTTTTGATTGGCCTTACATCGGGCTTGATTTCTTTGATCCGGCCATCTGACATTATCATTGTATTACTCTTTGCGCTTTACGGCGTAACCGGTCTGAAAGATTTAAGGTCGCGTGCGGCTTTTTTAAGAAAAAACTTTTTTATGATCGTACTGATAATTTTTTCTGCCTTTCTAGTCTGGCTTCCTCAATTGATTTATTGGAAAATTGCAACAGGCCATTTTATATACTATTCTTACAACAATGAAAGATTCTATTTTACGCAACCTCGAATTATAGAAGGACTTTTCAGTTTCAGAAAAGGCTGGCTGCTTTACACTCCAATGATGCTTTTTGCATTTGCCGGTCTGTTTTTACTGAAAGATGAATTGAAAAAAATTCAGACAGGAATCTGGCTATTTATTCTCCTGAATATCTACATCACTTTTTCCTGGTGGTGTTGGTGGTATGGCGGAGCTTTCGGCATGAGAAGTATGATCGATAGTTATGCAATTATGGCTTTACCACTGGCATCTACAGTAAACTACTTCAGAAACAAAAAGAGATTAGTACGTATTTTATTCTTCTCATCAGCCATCTTTTTTGTCGTGCTGAATATTTTCCAGACGTACCAATACGAAAAAAGAATTCTCCGATATGATGGGATCAACAGAAAACTTTATTTCAAGATCTTTGGAAAAACAACTTATAAACCCGAGTACGATGAGCTTGCAACACAAATCGATGCCCGCGAAGCCGTTCTTGGCCGTAATAGTATATATGAACCTTCACCTGTATATCCTTCCTTTCTGAGTGAAGATTCGGTTTACATTCAATCACAATCTGGAAGATATCTCACATTGAGTTCAGATGAAAACAAGATCGAATTGTTGGCCGAAAATTCGAGACCTGGTGAAAAGGAGATCTTTGTATTTAAAAAACTTCAAAATGATCTATGTGCTATCTCTGCACAAAATCATATGTATATTTCAGCTAATCTATACAAAAATGGTGAAGTCAGAGCAGAGGAAGAATCAATGTTAATATGGGAAACTTTTTCACTTATAAAAGTCGATACAAATTCATTC
>DAONBD010000073.1:0-3285 GCA_035401345.1 Candidatus Altimarinota bacterium | reverse complement strand
AGTGACAGGCTGCGGACGAGCTTTCTCATACAGGTTCATCTGATCGTCCGGGTGGAAAAGGAGGAGAGGATCTGTATCAGTTCAACCTGTATGAGAAAGCTCGTCCGCAGCCTGTCACTTACATGAAAGGAAAAGTGTATGACGTAGATACAAAGAAACCGCTCGGAGCTTCCTTTGAATTGATCGATCTGGCTACAGGAAAAATTGTTGTACGTTCTACATCGAATTCTGTGAGTGGACAATTCATTGTTTGTTTACCGGCAGGAAAAACGTATGCATTGAATGTTTCTAAAGACGGTTACATTTTCTATTCCGATAACTTCGAACTAAAAGATGCAAAGTCGGCAAAAGATCCTGTGTTGAAAGATGTTCCAATGAAACCGATCAAAGCCGGACAATCTATCGTGTTGAAAAACATTTTTTATGAGACAGACAAATTTGATCTGAAAGATGAATCGAAAACTGAGCTTACAAAACTGATGGACTTTCTTAACAAAAATCCGAAAGTTCATTTTGAGATCAGCGGTCATACTGACAATGTTGGTAGCAAACCATACAATCAAACTCTTTCAGAGAAGCGTGCAAAAACTGTCTATGACTATCTGATAGCAGCCGGAATTCCTGCATCACGTCTATCGTCAAAAGGTTACGGTGACACTAAACCCATTTCCGACAACACAACAGACACGGGTCGATCACAAAATCGGAGGACGGAGTTTTTAATCACTAGCGTGGATATGTAAATCTTAAATGAAATTATTCCCAAATGCTAGGCGGAATTTTAAAATTCCGCCTAGCTCCAGTGAATAATTATCTTTTTCTTGTTAAAACAATTGTATGAGTTTCAACTTCCTTTTCATTCTTGTTATAAATTACTTTGTAAATTTCCGGCATGCCAAATCCACTCTCAATAAGTTGTTTTTTTAATTCTTCCAGTTCATAGTAATAGAAATATGCCCGATCGCCCGTGCTGCTGGTTTTAAAACCTGAATCGTTTGGATCTCCTTCAACAAAGCTAATATACATCATCCCGTTTTCTGTTAACAGGTTGAAAGAATCGATTAGAAGTTTTCTCGCATCACCTTCAGATAAGTAGGGCAAACAAAATCCGCAGACAATTCCGTCAAAGTCTTGATTAATTTCCCCAATATTTCTGCAATCCATTACATCAAACTTTGCAGTTGGATTGTTTTGTCTTGCAAGTTCGATCATACTTGGTGCCACATCAATGCCATAGATTTTAAGATCAGATCGTTTTGATAAAAGATACTTCGTTATATTTCCGGGACCACAACCAATTTCAAATATGGAGGCATTGGTTTTTGGAATCGCATCGATGAAGGTCTCATAAGATTGATTATAAATATCAAGATTCATAAACTTCTCCTGATAGATGGCAGCTACTTTGTTCCAGGTTTTTGCAGTTTCGTTGTAAGGGTCCATTTTAAATTGATCTTTAAATTAAACAAACAAAACACCGCGAAATGCTCTTCCGGCATAGTACGATTGAGCGCCATTGTGATAAACGAAGACAGCGTTATATCGTCTATCCGCAAAAATTGCACCTCCAAGTTCACGAATTTCCGGAGGTGTTTTTATCCAGCTTGATGTTTTTAGATCAAAGTTCCCAAGCTTCTGAAGTTTCCTGTATTGCTCTTCTGATAAAAGTTCGATGCCCATGGAGGCGGCCATATCTATGACATTATTTTTCGGTTTGTGTTCCTTTCTCGATTTGAGTGCTTCGTAATCATAACACAGGCTTCTGCGACCTACCGGACTTTCAGCTGCGCAATCATAAAAAATGAATTCGCCTGTCTTTTTATCCATGCCAACAACATCAGGCTCTCCACCGGTGTTTTCCATTTCATTGAGCGACCACATTTTTTCAGATTTGGTTTTCAGTCTTACTAGTACTTTGTCCCAATCTAAGCCTTCGTGACGATTTATATTTTTCTCGAAACGAGCTTTCAATGTTTTAAGAAGTTCTTCTTGCTGTTTTGATGAAAGTATTTTTTTCATTCTGTTTTTATTCGATTTAGCATTAGGTAAAAGTAGAGCTAAACTAATTCCCGTTCGAATTCTCCGTCACAAAATACCTAAACGTCGCACAACTTCCAAACCACCCAATGTTTCCTGCCCATGTTCAATTTGAAATATTGAATGATAAACACTATGAATTTTATTTTCCGCAAGTTTCTGAACAACATCTGAGTGAGATCCAACTCTGTCCTTGTAATCCCATATTTTATTGCTGTTAAAATCTCCGATTAAAATAGTTGACTTGCCGAGTAAGTCTTTGTAATGATTGATTGCAAACCAAACCTGACCAATGTACCGCGCGTTACGATTTTCTTTATTGTCCATTGCCCAGATCGCAAAGAATGTGAATGTATGTCCGTTACCCGAAACACGAATCGGAAGCACATACCGAAATTCCGGATTGAAGCAGGGGAGAAGTTCAAATTTGTATCCGGAATACGAAAAGATCCCAATACCTTTTTTACCACCGTCGCTATACCAAAACATGTCAGTAGGCTTTGGTGTCGTTGAATTAAATTTTAATTTGTCAGGATGCTCACACTCTTGCACGACTAAAATATCCAGCTGCAACTCCAAAATGAGATCAGCTTTTTTTCGGAAAGCTCCTTGGCTGTTCCAGGTTATTAGGCGCATTATGGTTTAATTCAATTATTTTATTGCTTTCATTTCTTTTTTTTCTTGTTTTTTTTACCGGGATTTACTTTAGGGGTTGTAATTTCTTTCAATGCACCTTTTGCATTTAAAGCAGACACTACCTTTTTTCCTGTTTTGGCTTCCAACTCTTTCATAGCAACTTTAGCTACATTACCTCCTTGTTTGGCAACTTTTTTACTATCCTCAAATGTTTCCGGATTAGTTGCAGCAGAAATATCTTTAGTAGAAGCCTCGGCTAGCATATTTAAAATAAGTTCGGTGTTGGTCATGTTGTCTCTCAGGTTTTCCTTTTTCAACCCTTTGAGGACTTTGTACTCTTTAGTTGTTTTGTCTGCCCAGGCTTTGTTAATAATATCCGTTAATGTTGCAAATTGTTGTCCAGCTTTCAATCCTCATTTTTTCCATTCATTGGTAAGTTCTTTTCGTATTTCGATACTTTTTAACCGTTGATTGATCCAATTTTCAGAATAACCTAAATTCATATAGTTTTCCAAAGCCCTATCAATGCTTAATTCAGGATCTTGCATTTCATCCAGCCTTTCCGATGCCACTTTTGCCAGCCAAAGTTTAAAAGGTTCTGCTTTTGGCGAT
>DAONBD010000072.1:0-3321 GCA_035401345.1 Candidatus Altimarinota bacterium | reverse complement strand
AAAAATCTTTACTCATATTTTTAAATTTCCGCTTGTTCTCGAACCTAAGGAAATTAAAAAAGCCCTACCTTTTGAAGCCGAGACAGTAATCCCTTTTTCTATCAACGATGTTTATTGGGATTTTAGAGTGCTTTACAAAGATCTGCCTAGCGAAAAACATGCTTCTCAATATGTGCTTTTTACTTGCGTACAAAAAAGTGTCGCCGATGGATATGTTTCTTTTTTAAATTCTTTGGGGCTTACACCTTTCGCTTTCACGATTCCTTCTGAATGCGCGGAACACGCCTTGAAAACCCAACTAAAAAGAACTCCAGCGTCTCTAGTAATAGATGTCGGGTCTCTAGTCACAACTTATTCTTATTTCAAAGAAGCCATTTAAAAGATGTTTATTCTTCGCTCGAAAGTGGAAGAAGTCTGATTTCAAATATTGCTCAAAAATCGCAAATTACGGAGGCTGAAGTTATCAGACAAAAGGAAAAAAATACTTTTGATAAAAATTCTTTGCAATACGTAGATGAGTTCGCAAAAAGAGTTTTTGCCGAAGCAAAAAACTTTTTAGGCGCAAATGATATAAAAACAGTTTTTATAACTGGAGAATTTTTAAATCTTCCTAATTTTTACGACCTTGCAAAACAGGCTTTCCCAGGAAAAGAAGTTTCTTTTGGCGACCCGAGAATTGGCATAGCCATAGATTGTAATAAATTCATCCCTCTTGATCAAAAAGATGGATTCATCCCTTATTCAATATATTTCACTCAAGCGTTCGGACTCGCTCTAAAAGGACTTTCTACAAACGACATGGGAATTAATTTATTGCCCGACTATTTAAGAGATTCTTTGTCTTCGAAAAAGCAGTCTTTGATCCTCGCCGGCTCCTCAGTTTTATTGACAGGGCTAACGATGCTCACGGCTTTGAATTTGACTATAGGGCATCAAGATCTTGTCTATGCGAGAATCCAAACAGAGGCTGAAAGAAATTCAATGCAGCAGTTGATATACGGAGCCAGGTATCAAGAAATTAAAAATGCGATAACGGATTTTAACAGTGAGGTTTCCGCACTAACCGCTGTTCAAAATAAATTATTTTCCACTCCATACTTGTTAGATGAAGTTTTTAAAGTGATTCCGAATGGCATCACTATTTCTTCTTTGGAATTTTCAAGCGACGCACTGAGCATAAACATCAGCGGTGTGGCTGTTGATCGCGATCTTTTATTGAATACCCAGAAAAACCTGGAAGCACTGCCGTTCGTAGAAAAATTAATAGCACCTCTCTCGAATTTTGATCAAAAGACAAATATTTCCTTCTTAATGAGATTAAATTTAAAATTCAGTGAATTAAAACCATACGCGTATGCCGGAAATTAACATCCCAAAACAAATAGACATAGGTATAGGAAAGATATCTTCAAGAGTTATCAAATTCTGCTTGATTTTGGCTGGCATTAGCGCTTTTACAGCTGTATTAATGGGAAGCTCAACGATCACAATCCAAGAAGAAATTAGAAATAACAGGAATTTTATCGACACCGCAAAAGAGATGCGTCCAAATTTTGAAGACAGCCTTTCTTTGTATACTGGAGACACTCAAAAAGTTGTTGATTATTTACTTGCCCTGCGTCCTGCTACCGAAGAGGAATTCATTACCTTTATCAGTAGACTTGAAAATCTCGGACAGGAATTATCTTTAAATTTATCTATCAAAAACATTGAAAATCTCGGATACAACAATGGGAAACCGATAAAAGCGAGTAGTAACATGATCGGATATCATGTTAGTTTTTACGGAAGTATTCGCGATCTAAAATCTTTTATACGTAGCTTGGACGCCCTTCCTTATTACATAGAAGTTTCAGATATTAAATATTCGAATCCTGCCTTCCAAGAAGACGATGAATCCGCAACTGGCCAACAAATCGCAAACACGGAAAAAAATATTTCCATCATGTTAAGATTATTTACCAAAAGTAGAAATGCAGTCTAAAAATTATTCAAAATATTATCCATTTATATTCGTCGGACTAATCGTCCTCTCTGTTGTTGTTTCTGTTTTTTCCGCGGCTTATGTATATTTCGGAATTGATGATGTGGAAGCAACAAATGAGAGTGAGGTACTGGAAGTCAAATTACCGATTATGAGCTGGTCTCAGTATTCTGTATTGTCAAAGAAATACCAAAATGGTATCGTTTTACCTGATAGAAAATTAATGGATGGTGAGAACGTAGAGAATGAAGAGGCCGCTGACGATGCAGGGAGCAATACTAATTAATTCTATTCTTTTAATACCTTAACCTTTTTCCTATGAAAAAGACTCTCAACAAGAAAGGATTCACGCTTATCGAGGTCCTTCTTGTAATCGTGATTATTGCGATCTTGGCGGCTATCGTCATAGTTGCAATCAATCCTGGCAGACAGATCTCTCAGGCAAACAACACCCAGAGAAGAGCTGATGTCCAAACAATCTTGAACGCTGTTCATC
The DNA here is from genome assembly GCA_035401345.1 of Candidatus Altimarinota bacterium. GTDB lineage: Bacteria > Patescibacteriota > Gracilibacteria > UBA1369 > LOWO2-01-FULL-3 > DAONBD01. The sequence goes on along the minus strand of DAONBD010000072.1, from coordinate 841 downwards.
AATTCTCTATTGATAACAGAGGAACTCTCCCATCTGACATCGACGGCACAGCTACAAACGTTAGTGTTGCCGGAGCAGACATATGTGGCGATTTAGTTCCAACTTATATCGCAGCTATGCCTTTTGATCCTAATGCTGCTGGCGCAGGCTACACAGACTGTACTACTTATGACACTGGATACACCATCAACACTGATGCTGACGGCCGCGTTGTCGTTGCCGCTCCTAGTGCTGAATTGTCTGAGACAATTAGTGTTACAAGATAGTTTTTCTTTCTAAAATTTAAGCGGCCTTTGTTGAAAAGCATGGGCCGCTTTTTTTGCGCTTTACAGGCTTACGTTTGAGCGAAGTTTTTTTCGATTAATTTTGTAGTCTGGATCGAGCTTGGAAACCAGGTCGTAAAATTTACGTGAATGATTTTTATGAACGATATGGCAGAGCTCATGGATCACTAAATAATCAACTATCGGCATAGAAAATTCCGCCGCCTTCCAGTTATAAGTAATGGTATTGTCACGAGCACAAGTTCCCCAACGAGATTTGTATGACCTAATTCTCACTTCTTTTGGAAATGTTTTTTCGCCTTGAATTTCCGATAACATCGCTGAATAAAGACCTGTCCGTTCAACGAAAACTTTTAATGCTTTATTTTTGTACCATTTCTCAATTTTTTTTATATCATCTACCGGTAACTGAATATTTTCTCCCAAAAAAGGATATAAACCGCCGGGCTCAAACTTTTGCTTGAGAGATTTTTTTTGTAATTTTGTTTCTTCAAATTTTTTGAGATGTTTTTTTATCCAAATTTCTTTTTCTTTTAAGAACTCTTCAATTCTGCGTT
>DAONBD010000071.1:0-3344 GCA_035401345.1 Candidatus Altimarinota bacterium | reverse complement strand
TTTATCTTCCTGATTTGGGTCCGAGATGCTCTGTCTTTCTAGAATGCTTTCTATGCTTTGTAGTGTATCCCGAAGTCTTGCTGCTTTTTCAAACTCTTTGTTGGTTGCGAGCTCCATCATTTGCTTTTTGATATTCTTTATAATTTCGTCATGATGGCCTTCAAAAAATCTTTTAATATTTTCGATCGCTTCGTTGTATTCCTCTTTTGAAATATTCGCTATGCACGGAGCTGAACAGCGTTTTATGTAATAGTCGAGGCATGGATATTTAATTGTTTCGTGACTGACTTTTACTTGAAGCTGCTTGTTTTTGTCTTCTAGCGCCTCTATATCGAGGTTGCAATGTCTGAAATGAAAAACCTTCTTCAGCATTTGAAATGTTTTCTCCACTTTTGCTTTTGATGTCTTCGGGCCGAAATAAGTCGCTTTGCGATCGTCTATTTTGCGTACTATTTGAATGCGAGGAAAATCTTCTTTTGTAATCTTGATGTAGACATAGTTTTTGTCATCTTTTAAGAGAATGTTGTATTTAGGGCGTAGCTCTTTTATCAGGTTTAATTCGAGTATTAGTGCTTCTAGTTCGCTATTCACTACCGTGTACGAAATGTCGTCGACGTTTTCGACTAGTTTCTGTGTGCGAGTTGAAAATGTTTTTGTTTTTTGAAAATATGAACCGACGCGTTTCTTCAAATTCTTTGCTTTGCCGATATAAATCACCCTGCCTCCCGAATCTATCATCTTGTAGACTCCAGGCTTATCCGGCAGATTTTTCAACACTGTTTTGATTTTTTTGCTTGTTTCGTTCACGGTGAAGATTATATTTAAAATAATGATTAAAATCGATGAAAAAAGTTTTGAGAGAGTCAAAAAGTGGTCTTTTTTGATGAATTCGGTTCCGTTTTTGCGTGGATGCTTTGTTTGCAATAGTTACGCAATGGGGGTTTCGAATGAAAATAGTGATATAGATTTATTCGTCGTAACGAAGCATGGACGGCTTTATACAGCCAGGTTTTTTATGAATTTTTTATTTCGAATCTTTGGTCTGAGGACGTATGGAGAGAATACTGCCGGTAAATTTTGCCTTAGTTTTTTTGTCGATGAGGATAATTTGAATTTCACTGCGCTGGCTAAGAGAAAGGATTTTTATTTCGCTTACTGGGTTTATACGTTGAGACCGATCGTGGATAGAAAAATTTCCGATGAAGTGAAGGTGTCTGAGAAAATAATTGGAAGAAATTTTTGGGCCAGAGATTTAATTGGAATGACTAATTCTTCACTCCAGCTAGACATGAGTTTCTATCGAGAAAATTTCTTTTTTAGCAATATTTTTAGAAAGTTCTTTGAAATACTTTTTGTTAGTTTTATTGGTACTTTCTTTGAAACTGTTTTTCGTAAGTATCAATTGAGAAAGATTAAAAGAAGACTAAGTCGGCATGGAGTCGTAGGAGAAGATGTTGTATTAAAAAGAGGCCTTCTGAAGTTACACGAAAATGACAGAAGGGTTGCATTTAGAGATGCTTATTTAAAGGAATATGGCGAGGAGTTTAATGAAGAAAATTTTATTTCTCTTTTGAAGAATTTTCGCGGAAAGTGATACTTATTGGGGTCCCATAAAAGCCGTATTCTTTGCGCATTTCATTTTCTATATAGCGCTTGTATGAGAAGTGGAGATGTTTTGCGTTTTTGAAAAAAAGATAAAATTTTGGTGGATTGATACTTACCTGGTTCGCGTAGAAAAATTTACATTTAATGATTCCTGTGGACGCTGGAACGTTTTTTAGAATTGTTTTTTGGATAAATGCGTTGAGACGAGATGTCGGGATTTGAGTCTCTCTATTTTTGGCAACTTCCAGTACGGAATCTATTATTTGAAATATATTTTTTTTGTTTTTAGCTGATACAAAATGTAGTGGCGCCCACGGAATAAAATCACATTTGTAAGCAAGGGTTCTCTGGATTTGTTCTTTCTCTTCGGTGTCCGCCAAGTCCATTTTATTAACAGCTATTATCAAGCCTTTCCTAGCTTCGGTTGCCATCTGAATTACATGCAAATCCTGTGCTGTTGCGACTTCCGTCGCATCCATTAAAACCACAACTATGTCTGATCTATCTATAGACTCCTGCGTGCGCATGAAACTGAAATTCTCAATTCCTTTCTCTATCTTCCCGCGACGCCGAATCCCGGCTGTATCCACTATTGTTATTTTATTATCCTTATATTCTATTTCCGTATCTGTAGAATCACGTGTAGTACCTGGGACATCTGAAACCACGACTCTTTCTTCTCCTAATAAACTGTTTAATAAAGACGATTTTCCGACATTTGGTCGGCCTATAATTGAAACGTATAAACTTTTATCATTCTTTTCCTTTTCTATTTTAACCTTCGGTTTTTTGATTTTCTTCACTAGTCTTTCGATTTCTTCTTCTAATTCAGTAATTCCAATTTTATGAATAACAGACATCGCCAGTGGCTCCCCGACTCCCAACTTGAAAAATTCGTATGTATTTTGTTCGAATTTCTGATTATCGCATTTATTGGCTATTAATATTACGTTTCTTTTTGAGCCTCTCAAAAGTTTTGCTATATCTTGGTCTTCAGACGTCAGGCCTTCACTCGCATCGACCAAAAACAATATTATATCAGCAAGTTCTATCCCTTTTTTGGCTTGTTTCTCTGTGCTTTCTTGAATTTCCGATTTGTTTTTTTTCTTTGCGCTCATTAGTCCTCCCGTGTCTACTAATTTTACGGATATTTTGCCAATTTCTATGATGTGCTCCACTCTGTCTCTAGTCGTGCCGGCCTCCTGAAATACTACAGATTTACGTTCACCTATCAACCTGTTGAATAGAGTCGATTTTCCGACGTTTGGGCGGCCTACGATCGCTATAGATATGTTCGTTTTTTTGATCTTCTTCAATGTCATGCTTGATAACTTATATAAATTATATTTAAATGCAAGAAGAATGATGTTAAAATTCACCTATGAAAATAAAACATATTCTTTCATTTGCGATCCTTTTATCGATTTCATTTTTTGATTTGCAGCTGGCGTTGGCGAACGGAGATAGCCCTACTGAAGTCGAAAATACATCTCTTAATTGCACTCCTGGACAAATAGAAGCCTTGAATACTCAAACCAACAAAAATGAGTGTACCGACGGAGTTTCTTATTGTGACAAGATGAAATTGAAGTACGATTCAGACACTATGTCTTGTTATGTTTCTACTCAAGGCACTATCCTACCTTTTACTGATTTGTCGGTCGAGCAATGCAATAAGGTGTTTGACCATATTGCCTCTGGCAATGTTGATGATTATAAGGCTCTTTTAGCTGATGAAT
>DAONBD010000070.1:0-3357 GCA_035401345.1 Candidatus Altimarinota bacterium | reverse complement strand
GTTTCTGTTTACAAAAAATCTACCGGAGCAAAAGTGTTTGATGGATTGGAAAAGAAAAAAGATTCTTCTCCAAAATGGCTTAACACAGACCTTGGTAAAGGCGAAACTTTGGTATCATTCTTACCAGAAAAAGATGATTTGGACAGATCAATCAATTCTCAACTTATCGTTGAGTTCTATTCAAAATAAATTTTTTAAAACAATTAACAATGCATATTATCCAAGAAGAGATCGGCATTCCAAAGATCAAAACGGATGTGCTCGATGACAATCATGTCATCTTTACAATGAGCCCACTTCCGCCAGGATACGGAATGACGGTTGGAAACGCTCTTAGAAGAGTGTTGCTTTCTTCTCTGCCTGGTGCCGCTATTACAGGTGTAAGGATAGATGGCGTTACTCACGAATACTCTACAATTCCAGGTATAAAAGATAGTGTTCTAGACGTTATTTTGAATCTAAAAATGTTGGATATCAAAAAAACATCCAAAGAGCCTTCTATATTAAAACTTGAGGTTTCAAAAGCAGGAAAAATAACAGCAAAAGACATTCAATGCCCAAGCGATGTAGAGATTTTAAATCCAGATCTATACGTTACGACACTTGAAAAAGGATCAAAATTAAAGATGGAATTAAGAGTCGAAAAAGGAGTCGGCTATGTGCCAGCACAACAGAGACAAAGAGAAGAGACAGAAGTAAATATGATAGTCGTGGACACAGCATTCTCTCCAATCAAAAAAGTACGTTATGAAATAGAAGCAACTCGTGTTGGTCAGATGACTGACTTGGACAAACTAGTTCTTGAAATCATCACAAATGGCACGATTACACCTGAAGAAGCGCTAAAATTCGCGTCAAATATTTTGAAATCATATTTCAATTTGTTCAATGTCGAAAACATTATGGTGGAAGAAGAATTCATGAGCGACGTTCAGTCAATCATGCAAAAAGAGAAGGAAGAAGAATCAAAGAAACCGGCTCAAGAAAGCTATACACCAATTGAAATCCTAGGATTCTCTCCAAGAACATTAAACGCATTAATCAATGGAGGAATCGGCTCAATCGAGCAATTATCTAAATGCACTGAAAGCAAACTCTCAAATCTTCGCGGATTTGGAAAGAAAGCTTTGACTGAAGTAAAAGAGGCATTAGAGAAAAAAGGATTAAATCTAGCCGAAGAATAACCTTATTTAAACCATGAGACACAAGCAAAAAAAAGTAATATTAGTTGGAAATAAAGGACACCAGAGATTATTGTTAAAAAATCTTGCAATGTCCGTAATAATCTATGAAAAGATTAAAACAACAGCCGCAAAAGCAAGAGCTGTAAAACCACTAGTAGACAAACTTATCACAATAGGAAAAACAAAAGAAAAACGTGAGGCGATCAGAATGATCGAAGAGATGTTGCAACACAAAAATGCATCAAGAAAAATTCTTGAAGTGTTGGCTGAAAGATACAAGGACAGAACATCTGGATTCACTCGCATCACAAAACTCGGATACAGAAGCGGAGATAACGCCGAAGTGGTCCAATTAGAACTAGTAAACTAACCGAATTTAAAGACCATGCAAAAAACATTTACACCAAAAGCAGTTAAAGCAACGGAGCAGAAATGGTATATCGTGGATGCTACCGACAAAGTAGTTGGGAAATTAGCCACTCGCGTTGCAGACGCATTGAGAGGCAAAGATCTTCCGACTTTTACTCCGCACATGGACATGGGTGCATACGTTGTAATTATTAACTCAGACAAAGTTCGTTTCACGGGTAAAAAATTAGAAGACAAAATCTACTACAGACACTCAGGATTCAAAGGTGGAATAAAAGCCGAAACAGCAGCATCAGTAATGGAAAAGAACTCGAAAAAAGTAATAGTTGAAGCTATCAAAAACATGCTTCCAAACAATAAATTACGCAAGCATTTCCTTGCAAAACTGAAGGTTTTCAAAGGCGCAGAACACACACATGAAGCGCAAAAACCAGTTCCCCTAGAAATCTAACTCATAATTTACAATGCCAACAAAGAAAGTAACAACCGAAAATAAAGAAGTTAAAGAAACAGTAAAAAAGCCAAAAAAAACATTGGCTCGTGCAGACAGACCAACAAACACTGAGGTCTTGCCAGTCGAGACAAAAATATCTTCTAAGACCGCTCAAAGCCAAGAATACAAAGTCCCGACAGGAAAATATCATTACGCGAACGGCAAAAGAAAAACTTCTATTGCAAGGGTTAGACTGTACAAAGGAGACGGATCTATATTTGTAAATGAAAAACCTGTTAATAAATACTTTACAATCAAAACTCACGTTGAAGTAATTAAATCAGCATTAAAAGCCGTAAATTTAGCAGATAAATTCACCATTACAGCAGTCGTAACAGGAGGAGGCATAGCATCGCAGGCTGACGCGGTCAGACACGGTATTGCAAAAGCTCTCCTTACATTCGACGAAACACTTCGCCCTACTCTAAAACACTTAGGATTCCTCACACGCGATCCAAGAACAAAAGAAAGAAAGAAGTTTGGCTTCCGCGGTGCGAGAAGAGGAAGACAATTCTCAAAACGCTAATATACTAGAGAGAAATCCGATCCGAAGCGGAGCAAAGACCATGTTCTATTACTCAAATCTCACGCCTTTTTGTAAACTGAGCGGTAACTCCATGTCTACCAGCTGAAATAGAAAATCCAATTTTTTCCCTTAAAAATTGAGAAGCAAGATCAATATCACTGGTACCCAGAATACCTTCAGCTTTCATAGCTTCCGGATCAAAAACACGAGCAGACGTAAGTAAAACAACCCATCCTGCCCTATGGATTTGATTATTTAGTTTTGGTAAAGAAGATACCCTTAACAAATGAGCACATGAATCTGATGTTTTCTTTACATACCAAGTAGCATCATCAGACAAATGCGTAGAAATTAAACTTTTTTCCAATCTTCCGGCAACATCTTTCTTGGCAGTCCCCTTTTCAACCCCAAACATCACATCAAGGGCCTCGCACACTTCTTCAAGCGAACCGGAAAATGTATCCAAGCACTCGGATTGACAATCTAAATTTTCAGACATAATTAAAAGAGATTAACTAAGCGATAATTCAACTCTATCTCTCATATATTGCATCACGGCAGTCAGATCAGATCTATTAACACCATCAGCCATCATAGCCTGCTCATCCAAAGCTCTCATAACCCTTCGTCCAACCAAAAACCCCAAACCATTAGTACCTTGCCTATCGCTACGCAAATGAGAGTTGGTTTCTCTAAGAACCCTTAACATTCCTCCTCCGACATCAATCACTCGCCAATCATCTACAGTGCCAACAATATCGCCACTCGATTTATAGTTAGTTTTA
>DAONBD010000069.1:0-3395 GCA_035401345.1 Candidatus Altimarinota bacterium | reverse complement strand
CAAGCGTGTGCGAATTGTAAATATCACACAATCAAAAAAATCCCCCTTGCACTTTCGGCAAGTTTAAACTAAATTGGCACAAGTAGAAAAAATTCCAGAAAATTAACGATTTTTAAAAAATAGTGAACACCAAATTTATATTTGTTACCGGCGGGGTATGTAGTTCTTTAGGTAAGGGAATCGCAACATCTTCAATCGGAGCACTTCTAAAAGCATCAGGCTTCAAAGTGTTTATCCAGAAATTAGATCCTTACCTCAATGTCGACCCCGGAACAATGAGCCCTTTTCAACATGGGGAGGTATTCGTTTTGGACGATGGTGGAGAGACAGACTTGGACCTTGGCCACTACGAGAGATTCATTGATACTCACCTATCAAAACTTTCTAGTGTAACTACAGGTAAAATTTACAGAAAAGTTCTCGATGAAGAGCGTGAAGGTAAATTTTTAGGGAAAACAATCCAAATCATTCCGCATATTACAGACGAAATTAAAAATTCAATCAAGAAAGCCGCAAAAGCATCAGGCTGCGATATTATGATGTGCGAAATCGGTGGAACAGTCGGAGACATTGAAGGACTCCCCTATCTCGAAGCTATTCGCCAGATGAGAAACGAGCTCGGCGCTGAAAACACATTATTCGTTCACCTCACATTACTTCCATACTTGGGCGGTTCAAAAGAATTAAAAACAAAACCAACACAAGCATCAGTACGTGAATTACGAGCAATCGGTATTCAACCGGATTTCATTATTGCCCGAGCCGATCGTTCAATCAGAAAAGAACATTTGAAGAAAATTTCACTATTCTGCGACGTACCAGAAACACATGTGATCCCAGCACAAACAGTCAGTTCTATTTACGAAGTTCCACTAAACTACGAGGATTACAATGTTTCAAAATTAGTCGCCGAGAAATTGAATTTGGGACGAATTAAACCTGAAATGAAAGAGTGGAAAGCTCTCGTCGAGAAAATCAAAGCAACAAGACCAAAATTAAAAATCGCATTAGCAGGAAAATACACAGGATTGGACGATGCATATCTATCAGTTGTTGAATCTCTGAAAATCGCATGCTACCACGCCAACCGTGAATTGGATTTGATCTGGGTAGACACCGAAAAATTAGAAGAAAATGACAAAGAGACTTGGGACGAATTGAAATCAGCAAAAGGAATTTTGATACCTGGAGGATTCGGATCACGAGGAATTGAAGGAAAAATTCTCGCGGCTCGCTACGCCCGCGAAAACAAAGTTCCATACTTAGGCCTATGTCTTGGAATGCAGATCATGACAATTGAATTTGCAAGAAACGTACTAAAAGACGAGACGATCACTTCCGAAGAATTTGACGAAGAAAAGAAATTAAATCCGGACAAATACGTGATCCATTTCATGCCGGATCAAAACGAACACAGAGCAAAAGGCGGAACACTCAGACTAGGTCTATACGACTGCGCGATCAAAAAAGGCACACTCACTCATAAACTATACAAACAAGATTTGATTCAGGAACGTCATCGCCACAGATACGAATTCAACAACGCATACAAAGAACTTCTCGAAAACGCAGGCATGGTATTCTCAGGTACAAATCCGAAGTCGGACCTAGTCGAAATATCAGAGAATTCAAATCACCCATTCATGATCGGCTCACAGTTCCATCCGGAATTCCTCAGTCGACCTTTGAAGCCTCATCCACTCTTCAAAGGATTCATAGACGCAGCAATCTCTTAATGGCTGCTTAAGAATTGCTTAAGATAAGGTTTTAATGTAAAATCACAGCAAGTTTTTACCCCCTCTTTTCAATTTTCCTATGCCACTTTTTCACTACACAGTAGCCAACAAGGAAAATAAAAAACTTTCAGGTTCAATAGAGGCGGCTGATGAATCTATCGCCAGAGCCCAGTTGAATAATTTGGGGTTTTCAATATTGGAAATTTCGGAAGGACCAGAAGTAGAACAATCGACTCAGTCAGCCGAAACTTCTCAGCCTCAAAAACCACATCAAAAATACATATTTGAAGCAATTAATCCGCAAGGTCAAAAAATAACAGGAACAATAGTTAGTAATGACGAACTGTCGGCTTTTAGAAGATTAAAAGAAGAATATGAGTTAGCGGTAACCGCAATTTACAAAGAAAACGCAAAAGAAGAAGAGGTGGCTGAAGCGCGAGCAAAAGGCACATATTCATTAAATCAAGTAATAGAACAGGAGCAACAATTAAAAGATATCGGAAATAAAGATCTGATAACACAAGATCGACTAAAAAAAGAAATTGAAGTGCGAACACGCGTGGAATACATATTAAAACAAGTAAATGAACTTCTTCTGGAATACGATCAGGATATCCCGGCGGACAAACACAAAGAAATAAACCAACGAATAGATAAACTTCTTCGCATAAAAAGTTCAACAAATCTCGATTACGTCATATCAACTGCCGAAGAACTTTTGGAATTCATCAAGACCACCGAGATTTCAATAAAACAAAAAAATTACCTCGAAAAACGCACCCGATTGAAACTGCAAATAAAAAACATGCTATCGAAACTTCACGAAACCGGAAAATCAAAAACCATTGCGGAAGATATAGTGAAAACCATTCAAAAATGGCAACAAAAAAACATTCAAAAAACGATAAAAATCCCTTGGTATACAAGAACAATAAACAACATTCTTGTAGCAATTAAAAAATTCTTCGAAACACCGGAAGAAATCAGAGTACTCAAATCACAAATCAAAAATTTAAATACTCAACTTTTCGAATACATAAAAATATACATCAAAGAACCAGCAAAAGAATATAAACAAAAAGCACGCGAAGCCATCATCTCCATCTGGACAATGAGAAAAAACACCGTCGCCCAGCTCAAAGAAATCCAACTTCGTATCAAAGAAGAAAAAAAACAAAAAAGGATGGAATCATCCAAAAACAAAGTAAAAGAAGAGTCATCAGACACATTGGAGGATTTTTCAGAATTTACTGGATGGTTACTGGCTTTTTACCTCGCCTACTACTTTGTTTCACTCTATGTCATAACAAAAGATTTTGGCTTCGGCGGACTCGATAACATCCCAAAACTACTGAATTTCTACGCGACATCTATATTCAAATACATACTCGCAACAGTATTTTTGCTACACGCCGGATTTACAATAAAGAACAATTTTTTCCGCAAGTCCAAAATTGCAAGCTTAATTATCTTCCCAGTTACAACATTTTTAGTTATCTTTATCATCGTTAATTTTTAACAAAATCAGATGTTTCCAATCATATTTCAATTCAAGCATTTTACGATCCATTCACTTTGGATATTTATAACAATCGCGATCATCATCGGATCCTACACTTTTATAAAACTAGGCCTCAAAAACGGGCTTAAACTACAGTT
>DAONBD010000068.1:0-3500 GCA_035401345.1 Candidatus Altimarinota bacterium | reverse complement strand
TCTATACTTGCAATATCCAAAGACAATCCTTTTTTTCTGCGTTTTTCTGTAACACTTGCAATTTTACGGTTCCAAATTATCTGTTGCTCAGCGTGCGATCTATAGCTACTGAAAACATACAGGCGTAATCCATGTTTTTTCTCAGCGACTTCCATTGCTTGGCGAAATCTTTGATAAGCTCCATCTCTCAATACAACCTCATTGTTGAAATGATCGGAACCTTTGACGAATTTTTCATTTTGATCTAACTGTTCAGGCGTAGATATACCCGCAATAGTCAACATTTGTGGCATTAAAAAATTTACAGCGGACTGCCAATGTCCAAGATCAGTTTTTGTTTCATTAAATAATCTAAGGTCTGCGCCAATTCTCCTCATTTCAGATCTCACTGCTTCAGCTCCAGCGGTCGTACTTTTATTTTTTTCTTTACTACTAGTGACAGCAAAAAGCTTTCCTCCCTTTTTTACGAATTCTGCAAGTACGGAAGCTGTAGAAAATTTCCCATCTTCGTAAATAGAATCGATCATACTAATTTGATTCACGCGAGATGCATAAGAAGATTTTCGCAGTATAGCGGAAACCGCTCTATATCCACCGCTAAAGGAAATTAAATTTATATTTTTTTGAGATGTATTTTTTTCTGTCGTGTCCTCGTTTCCTCCATTCACAAGTTTTTCACAATACGAGAACATTCCATCAGCGTTTTTTTGGTTTAAAAAATAATCCCACTGCGTTCTGTCAGCATAAGAACTCGATTGCGGAATAACAAGCACAGCATTCACTCCGGACATTCTCAATTGTTCTATTTTTTCGACAAGTCCGAGTTTTGATATGCCCACATCAATAGATCCGTGCATCCCATGAAAAAACACAAAATATTCAACAGGTTTTTTCTTCAATTCCGGATCTTCAGGGTAATTAATATAGAGAGGTTGGCCAGTAGGAGATTCAGATGTTGATAAACGAACTTCCTTTCCACGAGCCTGGAGTGGTGTAAAAGCTTCAAGTGGTTTTCCATCGGCCTCGTGTAATGTCACAGGATCTAAAAGTTCTGAAGAAGGTGGTAATTCATCTGTCGGAGCATACGAACCTGAAAGGGATGAGTCTGGGCTAGGAACGGGCGTAGATTCTGAAAATTCTCGATTTCTAGAGGGAGTTCTTTTGGTTTTAGATGGTATTTTTTTAGAACTTTTTATTTCAGGTTTGTCTTCGGTCACTATTTCACCAAGAGCATACAAATCCCTTTTCGTATTTTCAGCGACATGTTTTTTTATTAATTCCTCTTCTTCTTCAAGGCGTTTTTCAACTTCTTCCGGAGTAAGGTTCAAAAGTTGATCATTTTGAATACTGACTTTAAATTCTCCAGAGTTTTCAGGTAATTCCAAATAGGTTTCTTTACCATCGGTATTTTGAAAATAATAACCGACTTTATCTCCAACAACTTTTCTCTTGGCTTTAACAGATTTTCCTCCTTCTACAAGCTCTATTTCAACTACATCCGGCATGAATACATCTTCTAGCGCTACGGGAGCTGAAAATTCCATCGAAACACCTTTATCGTCAACATTCAAAGCTTTCACAGAATCAGCCATGATTTGAGAAGCTTTATTAAATCTTTTCTTGTATTTTTTCGCAGGTGTATCTTTGGAGTCTTCATTAGATTCAATGTTTAAAGAAGTTTTACTGTCTTCTTTGGCATTATCAATATTTTTAAGAGGTTTTTGTAGAGCTTTCTCATTTGCATTTTCAACAAGTTTTGCAAAATTGGACTCCTTCCTTTCAGGTGGGAAAATCCCATTTACAAAACTACGCACTTTTTCCGCGGTTCTGTTTACAGCTGATTTTATAATTTCAAAAACCATCGCGTAATTATATCAGAAAAAACACTTTTAATCAACGCTACAAACTGATTTGGAAGCCAAAATCAAACCTTCTTCTGCTTCAAACTTCTGCGTTTTCTGATAATGCCTTCACGACAGATTCACCTCCTCCTTTTTCTGCCACCTGATTCAGCTTGCTAGAGAATTTTTGAAGTCTTTTTTCCGAATTATCATAACTGGACTGAGCGTGTCCCAAGTGTTTGCCTACAAGCTCAAAATCTTCAGCAAATTTCTCAAAATCATTATTCAGGCGGGCGAGGTTGTTGAAGATGTCGCGCGCGCTCTTCTCGATCTGCATTCCGCGCAGACCGATTAATATAGTGTGAAGATAAATATTAAAACTATTTGGGGAAACAGGGATTACACGCTTCGACAAGCCGTATTGAGAGATAGACTCATCGGCACTTTCTTTGATGATTGTCTCATAATAAACATTTTCCGCAGGGATATACATGAGCGCGAAATCAAAAGTACCTTCATCCGGCAAAATATATTTTTTAGCAATCGCATCGATATGTTTCTTTACGTCCGAAACAAAAAGCTTCCTCAGACTAGCCTGCTCTTTTTCATCTTTGCACTCGATCATTTTCTTGAAATTTTCCAATGGGAATTTTGCATCGACAGGTACGAGCTGGTCATTGCGAAGATGCACGACGGCATCTACGGTTTCTCCACTTTTAAATCTATATTGAAGGCTGTATTGTTCCTTCGTGAAAATTTGAGATAATAACTCCTCAAGAAAAAGTTCCCCCAATCCGCCACGCAATTTCGGAGATTTCAAAATGTCTTGCAATGAAGTCAGGTCCTTCGCCATATCGTGAATTTTTTTATTGGATTCTTTCACTTCCGCGATCGTGGCAGTCACGCCTTTTATGACATTCGCGGAATTATCAAGTCTCTCATTGATTGATTTTTGTTGTCTTTGAAGAATTTCGACATTTTCTTTCAATCTATTGTCGACAGAGCCGGTTACTTTATTGAGTTGCTCGAGCAGAGTGGAGGTGACTGTATTTAAATTTTGAGTAACATTTTGATTTAATCCATCAAGTCTGCGATTTAATTCCAAGACAGCTTGATTTGTCGTGTCATTGTCGGAAGTTTTGCTTTTTTGCATAGCGAAATAAACCGCAACAGCAACGGCTCCAACAGCGACGATAGTTAAGATTAAAAGTGCAATATCCATATGCCGTCAACATAAAGAATTTACATAAAATTTGCAAGGACCTTCTTTTTGAGTATATTTCAATAGGAGAGAATAGACGATTAAATTAATCCATTCAAACCAATCCATCTCAACTCAACTTAAACCCACTTCCTATGAATTCAAAAAAAGTACTAATAAGCCTATTAATAGTCACAGCGATAGCGGGTGTGGCCGCTTTGCAAGTTAGAAACAAGGAATTGATTCAGGGACAAATTTTCGGTGACAAGACGGTCAAAACACAAGAGGATGTTACAACTTTGCCTGATTTGAAACCAACTTTGACGACAGAAGGAGTGGACCAGAACGGAAACTTGAGAGTCAGGATCAAAGTCGAAAACATCGGTGAAGGCCCAGTTCTCGGTACAAATCCATACAGCTACACAATCTATATCAATAAAGTGGAAATCCTCACTAAC
>DAONBD010000067.1:0-3538 GCA_035401345.1 Candidatus Altimarinota bacterium | reverse complement strand
CTAATTAGCTAATTTTCAAATTCTCTAATTTTCAAATTTCCTCATTAGCCGCTTTCGCGGTGCCTTCACTTTTCGTGCTGTCGCACGATACTCTGCTGACGCAGAGATCGTTCAGTTATCCATTAGCTAATTAGCTAATTTTCAAATTTTCTCATTTCCTAATTCTCCTCCACAATTTCCATCCACCTCATTTCAATCTCATCCATTCGATCTTGAATTTCTACAAGCCTTTTGTTGGAATTTATAAATTCAATGCTGGTGGGATTAAGAGTGGCAAAACTATCAATGATTTTGGACCTTTCGGCACTGAGTTTTTCAAGTTCCCGTTCGATTTGTTGCATTTCTTTTTTTGCAACTTGATTTATTTTACGTTCTTTTTGGCCGGCATTTTCTGTGCTTGTTTTTTCTGTTTTTTCTACATTAGAATTTGCAAGAGCCTCTTTTTTTAACGCCTCTCTATACTCAGAATAATTTCCTGGAAAATCTCTTGTCTTTCCACCTTCTTGCAGAACAAAAAGATGTTGGACCAATTTGTCCATAAAGAAACGGTCGTGGGAAACAATGAGTAAGACTCCGGGAAATTCCATTAGAAAATCCTCCAAAACATTTAGTGTCGTGATGTCAAGGTCGTTTGTAGGTTCATCAAGTATTAAAAAATTTGGATTTTTGATAAGGATGGTTAGTAGATACAATCTTCGCCTTTCCCCGCCGCTCAACTGGCTTACATACACTTGTTGCTGAGGACGTGGAAAAAGAAATTTTTCAAGCAGACTTTCTGCAGAAAGTTTATGACCTTTTTTTAAGGGGATATAATCTGCAATAGATCGTATGACATCGATCACTCTTTTGTCTTCCTGAAGATTTAGTCCGTCCTGTTCATAATATCCAAATAATACAGTTTCTCCAATAATAATTTTTCCACTGTCGGGCTTAAGACTTCCTGTAAATAATTTTAGCAGACTGGTTTTCCCGATTCCATTAGGGCCAACCAAACCCACCCGGTCTCCGGATTTAAATTTGTAAGAAAATTTATCGAGAATAGTTTTTTGTCCAAATGACTTAGTGACATTGTGTAGCTCAAGAATTTTTGAGCCCAGTCTTGTGTGGTCGATATCAAATTCAATGTCTCCAACTTCTTTAGGACCCTCTAGAGATTCTTTGTTTTCGTAAAAGTTGTCGACCCTTGATTTTGATTTTGTGGTCCTTGCTTTTGGCATTCTGCGTACCCACTCCAATTCGCGTTTCAGCATTTTACGCATCTTGTCTTTAACGACGGTTTCATTCTGCATGCGCATGGCTTTCTTTTCCAGAAATTCTTCGTAATCACCTTGATATTTATAAAGTGTACCACGATCGAGTTCTAAAATTTGATTACATACATTATTAAGAAAATAACGGTCATGTGTGACCATCAGTAAGCTGGCCTGACTTTGTTCAAGATATTTTTCAAGCCATTCGATCATCTCCAGATCAAGGTGATTGGTAGGTTCATCCAGGATCAGAAATTCAGGTTTGCCGCACAAAACTTTTACTATGGCCAGTCGTTTTTTTTGTCCTCCGCTGAGCTGGTCTACTGGAAAGTCAAAGTCGGGTAATTTAAATTTTCCGGCAAGTTCTCGAACATAGGCTTCAATTTCCCAGGCTTTAGATTCTTCTATGAGGGCAAGAGCCTTTTGTGTCTCTGCATCATCATGTGACTTTTGAGCAGTGTAAAGCGCTTTTAATGGTTTTATCCAGTCATCGTGGCCTTCCAGAATGGTTTCCAGTATGTTGTGTCCAGGAGAAAATTCCGGATCCTGCGTAAGGTATGCAACCTGTATGTCTTTATTTATCCAGTAACTGGAAGATTGTCCTTCAGGTGGTTCAATGCCGGCAGCAATTCTAAGCAAACTTGACTTACCGCTTCCATTCCGTGCAACAATTGCAATTTTCTCGCCTTGATTTACCTTAAGATTTAAATTTTCAAATAAAACTTTCTCTCCATAAGACAAGGAAATATTTTCAAGTGTAAGATAATTCATGTTAGGTTTATTATTTAATCGATGTTCTTAGGAAATTATACACAAGAAAAAAATCAGAAAAGTTATTGTGAACACTTTTGAGCTTCTAAAAAATTTCGCACATTGGTAAAACTCACTTTGTTGTTTTTAAAGTATTCCAATGCCAATGCACTTTCCTTTTCAGTTGCATGAATATGATGGAGAATATTCGCAAGATGCATTTTCATGTGGCCTTGTTGAATACCGGTGGTAACCAGAGATTTCACTGCAGCAAAATTTTGTGCAAGACCTGTTGCTGCGGTAACTTTCATCAATTCTTCAGCAGAAGGGTGATCCAATAATTCAAGCGATCTTTTCGCAATCGGATGTAGTGCAGTAAGACCGCCAACAGTACCTAAGGCAAGTGGAATTTCCAACCAAAAATGAAATATTCCGTTATCCACACTGCAATCGCTGAGACTTCTGTACTGTCCGTCCCTGGCGGCATATGCATGGCCACATGCCTCTATTGCCCTAAAATCATTTGCAGTGGCAATAATGACTGCATCAATTCCATTAAATATTCCTTTGTTGTGTGTTACTGCACGATAAGGATCCAGTCTCGCAATTTTTATGGCACTATAAAATCGCTCAGCAAATTCTTCTGAACTCATTTCTTCTGCAAAAGAACCAAGCTGGTCAATAGGACAACTCACAGATGCCTTGACAATACAATCTGGGGTATAATTCGAAAGGATGGACATGATAATTTCTATATCCCGTGCGCCTTCTTCCAGATGATCTTGTTCGGTGATAAATTGTTCGAAACTTGCACTAAAAGATTCAAGACAGGAATTGATAAAATTGGCACCCATCGAATCACAAGTTTCAAACCCCAACCGCCACTGGTAATAATTTTCCAGTTCTCCGATTTTGATAAGTTCTATAGAACTGAATCCGCCACCACGGTTTTCCATGTTGCGTAGGGTTTCTTTTGCATCTGCACGCATTCTCTTTTCGATTTCCGGAATCCACGCTCTGAGCCATTCTTCTTTTCCCAACCATTTGAAATGAATTTGGCCAAGCTTTCTTGTGCTAAGCACTTCGGCTTTGATACCACCCCTGTCCATCCAGAATTTTGCTGCGGAAGCAGCTGCAGCTACTACACTACTTTCTTCTATGACCATCGGAACACAATAGGTTTTTCCGTTGATCAGAAAATTAGGCGCTACACTGAAGGGCATCGGAAAATTGCTGATGGTATTTTCAGAAAATCCATCCAGAATTTTTTGCTGGTCTTCGTTGCGATGCCAGTAACTCATTAATTCATGCATCACATTTTCAGGATCCTTGAAAAAATTTTCAACTATCCACTTGATTTTACCCCTTTTATTTAGTTTTGAAAAACCTGAAATGGATTTGCTGTTCATCGACTCACTCATCCGTTTTGATTTTTAATTTTCAAAAAGGATCGGCACATATTCAGTCCACTGATTTGTTGTTCAAAAAATAATTTCAGATTTTCATAATCCCCCATAGCATGTTTGAGAAAGGCAGAC
>DAONBD010000066.1:0-3551 GCA_035401345.1 Candidatus Altimarinota bacterium | reverse complement strand
GTTTTCAATTGTTTTCGGAGATTGGTTTTTTGTAATTTCGCAGTAGTCCAGAAAATCCTGAATGAGCTCTTTGACAGTTTTTTGCATAGAAATTTTGGTTTGCACAATAAAAACCTGCTTAGATTATAGCAGGTTTGTATAAGTATGGAATTCTTAAGATGCAATTAATTGCTCGACGCAGGCTTAACTTCTATTCCTTCAACCATTTCTTTCAGTCTTTGAAAATAATTTCTCGCATAGCCTTCGGCCTCTCCAAATTGAAGCGTATTTTGTAATTGAAAATCTATTTCTTTTAGCAAAAGATTTTTGTCTATTTCTGTACCTTGTCCTTTCATTAATAAATTTGCGCGATCCACAATTTCTTTTATAAAGTCCTCAAACTGTGGTTGTTGAAAAACACCTTCAAGCATTTTTTTTGCGGCAGGTGCAAGATTACTTGGCTTTTCCACTTTACCGCCTTGGGGCGTTTCTACGTTTTGTTGCATTCCTGGCTGTGTCATGTTTTTGCTTTAAAAATTATCGTATTAGTATATCATAAAATCATGAGAACGAAAAGGGATTTAGAAGAGATTGAATTAAAAGTGCTGGCAAAGTATGCCACAAAATCAGTCAATTCCGTAGGTAGAAAAGCTGTTGAAAGAGATGGAACGAGTAAATTTGGCAGACTGGAATTCCAAAAAGATCGTGATCGGATAATACATTCGCGAGCGTTTCGCAGACTGGATGAAAAAACTCAAGTTTTTCCCGCTTTGTTTGGCGATCATTATAGGACACGTTTGACTCACACTCTCGAGGTCGCGCAAATAAGTCGTGATATTGCAAGAAGGTTGGGGTTGAATGAAGATTTGGCTGAAGCGATCGCGCTGGCACATGATCTCGGACATCCGCCTTTTGGACATGCGGGCGAAGATGCTTTGGACGAAATGATGAGAGAATATGGAATGCGATTTGAACATAATGAGCAAAGTAAAAGGGTTGTTGAGAAATTGGAAAAAGTTTATCCGGATTTTGATGGATTGAATTTAACTTATGAAACTCTTGAAGGATTGGAAAAACACAAAACTTCTTGGGATAGAGCAGGAGTAAAAGTAACTCACATGCATCTGGAGGGACAAGTCGTGAATATCGCCGATGAAATTGCTTATACAAATCACGATATGGATGATGGAATTCGAAGTGGAATTATTTCTGTGAAGGATCTCGAGAAGACTTATTTGTGGAAAAAATCAAAAAAAATAGTCATTGCTAAATACGGGAAGATTCGTGATGAAAAAACTTTGGTTTCGCGTATTATAAGCCAAATAATAAGTCTGATGATATTTGATATTTGTGACAATTTCGATGGTTTTTTAATTATATTCAGCCCTAAAATGACGAAATATATAAAAGAATTAAGAGATATTTTGTTTAAAAAATTCTACCTAAGCCCTACGGTCAAAAACAAGCTGGACAACGGGAAGAAGATGATAAAAAAACTCTTCAAATATTACATGAAAAAACCGGACGAAGTACCGGGAAAATATAAAATCGATGTAGAACTACCTGTGGCTGTAAAAGACTATATCGCTGGAATGACGGACTTATTCCTGGAAAAAGAAGTTAAAAAGATTCCTTAACTGTGATATATTTCATTCACTATTTTCACTCACTATGATTTGTCCTAAATGTAAACATCAAGATACTTCTGTGGTAGACTCGCGTGAAACCGAAGAAGGCAGAGAAATTCGCAGAAGGCGTGAATGTGATAAATGCGGTTATAGATTTACTACTTATGAAGTGCCTGAAAAGGCTAGTTTTATTGTAATTAAAAAAGACGGCTCACGTGAAAGATATGATAGAAGTAAGGTCGAGCGAGGGATCTGGATTGCGTGCGAGAAGAGACAAGTCACCCAAGATCAGATTTCAAAAGTGATAGATAAAATCGAGGAAGATTTGGGAAATATGGGGAAAGAAATTCCCTCTTCTTCTATAGGGGAAGCTATTATGAAAGCATTGAAAAAAATTGATGAGGTCGCATATATAAGATTCGCTTCCGTTTATAGACAGTTCAAGGATTTGGAGACTTTTAAAAAGGAGCTGCAGAAGCTTTTGAGTTAGCTCATGGCAGTTTTTTTCAGCCTGGAACTTTTTCTAGACCGGGGCAGATTTTCCTAACCTGGGACTTTTTCTAGACCGGGGCAGCCTGCTTGCGCGTAGTGCTTTTTTGTGTTATAATTTTATATTAAAATATTAATATAAAAACAAATATGAAAAAATCTTTATACCTGTTATCCGCGCTCGGCTTGCTCACTTTTACCGTTTTGGCTTTTGCCAATTTTGGTAGTGGGTCAAAGCTTTCGTCAAACGTCTTGTATTCATCTGTTTTGGATGCCGGCGTTGTTACTGATACTCTTATAGTTGAGGATACAAATCCTGAATTAAATAGTTACGTGGCAAACCCAAATGAATATGAAGAAGAAATTAATAAAGATTCTACATCTGAAGAAGATAATATCGTAACGAAAAAAATCGCAAAGCGTGTAAGATTAATAGCTACATCAGATACAAAAAATGTCACCGATGATGCTCAATTAAAAGATGAAGAGGATGTTTGTTATATGCCTGATCTCGGCGATGAAGCTGCCAAATATGATGCTCAAATCATTACCGTAAGAAAGAAATTTAAATTTAATTTAAATGAAGAATTCAAAGTAAAAGTTTATGTAAAAAACACCGGAAACGTTCCTTGGTTTTCGCCTGATAGTAAATGTGAGGGAACAAGGATTTTCTTGGGAACTACTAGAGATGATGGACATTTCTCACCTTTTTATTCAGATAGCGGCAAGAAATACACAGGCTGGGCTACAAGAAATAAGGTAAGATTGGATAGAGGTAATAAACGTGTTGATCCGGGTGAAATCGCTTCTTTTACTTTTTACGCAAAGGCTGATTCTGAAGATAGTATTTATAGAGAATTTTTTGCTCCTCAATTGGACGATGGTACATACTTGAGAAATGCTGAATTCAAAATCGATATTTATTCAGGTGAAAATGACGAAAATGACTCGGCTACAAGAACTAAATTATTCTATGCATATAAGAGCATGAATATAGATGAAATAAATCCTGACGGGAAAAGATCTATCGAAGTTGATCTTTCCGAACAGAAGATGGTCTTGAAAATAGATGAATATGTTCTTAGAGAATTCAAAGTTTCAACCGGTAAATCCTCCACTCCAACTCCAAAAGGAACTTTCAAAGTCATGGAGAAAAATGAAGTTCGTGTAGGCGTTGCAGCTCCTCATTATGTGATGCCTCATTTTCAGAGATTGACTTCCAGTGGTGTCGGACTACACGCACTCCCAAGTCTTGCAAATGACGGTGGGACGTTCTGGACTGAAGCCAGAGATCACATCGGACGACCTGTCAGTCATGGATGCGTGAGAATGCTTCCTGAGGACGCTCAGTTTGCTTTTGACTTTACTGAGATCGGAGATCCTGTCACTGTTTACTGGTAATCTCTTTTTTTCGTTTGTGTTCCGGTTATAGCTTCATCTGCGTAGATCCCTGCA
>DAONBD010000065.1:0-3690 GCA_035401345.1 Candidatus Altimarinota bacterium | reverse complement strand
AAAAATTTATTAAAGAAATACGTACTTTTTTTGTTAAAAAAATTCGCGAAACGAAGGCTCAAAAAATTCAAAGGGACGATAATAGGCGTGACCGGGTCTGTGGGAAAAACCAGTACAAAAGAGGCTGTTTATGCAATATTAAATACGAAATACAAGGTGTTGCGCAACAAGGGAAGTATGAATACGGATTTTGGTTTGCCACTGACTGTCTTGGAATTGGACACCGGATGGAAAAGTATAGTGAAATGGTCGTATTTGATTTTCAGGGCTTTTTTAAAGTCTTTTCAGAAATTATATGCCGAGGTGGTCGTGGTTGAAATGGGTGTGGACAAGGCTGGAGACATGGATGCTCTTTTGTCTATTGTTACTCCCGATATAGGAATTGTTGGGCCCGTTGCGCCCGTCCACATGGAAAAGCATCAATTCGCTAATGTCGATGAGGTTTTTGAAGAAAAATCAAAATTAATAAAAGCCTTACCGGAAGATGGAATCGCAATTTTATGCGCTGATGATGAACGAGTTTTAGGATTGAGTCCAGGGCGTCCAAAAGGCCGAACTTTTACTTTTGGAACGAATCCGGATGCAAATTTCAAAGCTACTGCTATAGAAGAAGACACTTCTGGAATCAAATTTAATTTAAATACCGAGGGGCATCGCGTAGAAGTACGCGTGCCTGTGCTGGGGAAACATCATGTGAATGTAATTTTGCCCGCTATCATATGCGGAATGGCGATGAAGATGGAACTCGGAGAAATAGTCGAAGCCATTAAAAGATTTAAACTTCCGCCCGGGAGATTAAATTTGATCGAAGGATTTAAAGATGATTTAACTATAATAGACAGCTCTTATAATTCATCTCCAAAAGCCTGTATAGAAGCCCTGAAGACTCTTGGAGGATTGAATCCGAAGGACAAAGGTCGAAGAATCGCCGTACTCGGAAATATGAACGAATTGGGAGAAAATTCTGAATTATTGCATGCGGAAGTCGGTTCTCAAATTCATCAATACTGCGAAGTTTTGGTTACGGTGGGAGATGTTGCAAAAATATTCGCTGACAAAGCTGAGGAAAACGGCATGAAAAATGTCTTTAGATTTAAAACTGTTTCTGAGGCGATTGAAAAATTCAAAGACGAATTAAAAGAAGGCGATATAGTCCTCGTAAAAGGCTCACAAAACAATGTGCGGCTTGAAAAATTCGTAAAAGCCATTATGAAATTCCCTGATACGGCGTCAGAGGTTTTGTGTAGACAGGGTAGGGTTTGGGAACGCATTTAATGTGATACGTATTTAATATGATATACAACTGGAACATAATAGGGCACGAAAAACAGTTAATGCAGTTGGAAAAAGATATATCCAGCGGAAACGTTTCTCATGCGTATTTGTTGTGGGGGCCGGGGCATATAGGCAAGTACACCGTCGCGAAGAAATTGGCATCGATTCTTCAGTGTGAAAATAATTTTTGTGGAGTATGTTCAACGTGTTTACAGATCAGAAAAGGCTCTCATATAGACACGATGGAGTTTGAAAACAATCATGAAGCATTAAAAATAGAACATGTGCGTGAAATAATTTCTAGATGCAATATGAGTCCCCAGGGTAAATATAAAGTTGTAATTCTTCAAAGTATCGGAAGAATGACCACAGAGGCGGCAAATGCTCTTTTGAAAACACTGGAGGAGCCACCGAATAATACAATTTTTATAATGACCACTAGTAATATACGTGAAGTTTTGCCGACTATTCTTTCCAGGAGTAGAATTGTGAGATTCCATCTATTTCCTCATGATTTTTTAATACAAATGTTGAAGAAAAAATATCTCAATATTGATGATGAAAAAATTGATCAAGCGGCCAGGCTCTCTCTGGGTAGAGCCGGATTTGCTATCGATCTTATGGAGCAACCTGAAAAATTTGCTGATTATTTGAAGCTTTACAAAGACATCTCTTATCTGCTTGAAACCGACAATATTGTTGAAAGGTTTTCGTATGTTGAAAATATCTTGGATGATGAAAAGCGCGATGATGGCGCATCAAATATTCGTACAGATGACTTCTTGAATGTGATGACTCACGTGCTGAGAACCAGGATGATAGAGTTTGCTTCAAAAAAAGGGGTTGATGTCCGCGCTTTAATAGATATGATTGCAAAGGTGCAGGATGCTTCGTCTTCTTTGAAGAAGAATGTTAATGCTAGACTGCTTTTAGAAAATTTAATGCTTAATTAATAATTTTATGCATATAGGAATTCTTGATTTGTATGAACTGGTTGTTTTTGAAATTGATTTAAAAGACTCTTCGGAGGCTTTGTTGAAGGGCGATTATATCGTATTCAAAAATACTGAGGGGCTGGAAGAAATCGGCCAAATTATTTATGCGTCCCCGGACGGAGCTCCATCCAAGAAAGACACGTTTGCGAAAAATAAATTTATCCGCAAAGCAACGCCTCACGATATCCAGAAGTTTGAGTCTAATAAAGAAAGGGGAGAGGAAGCTCGTAATGTCTGTGAGTCTCTTGCGAAGAAATATAATTTAACGATGGCACCTTTTTACGGAATCTATTCCTTGGACGGGACCAAGGCCAATATAGTTTTTACGGCTGATGATCGTGTTGATTTTCGTGAACTGGTCAAGGACCTCGCCAAGCAACTGCAAAAACAGATCCATTTGAAGCAAATTGGCCCTCGTGATAAAGCTAAAATTGTGGGAGGATTTGGACGCTGTGGGCGCGTACTTTGCTGCAAGGGATTTTTGCCGGGGCTGGAAAGCGTGACTATGGAAATGGCGAGGGTTCAAGGGCTCGAGGGAAAAGGAAGTTCAAAATTATCAGGAGCCTGTGGCAAACTTTTGTGTTGCTTGAAATATGAAGCCGATGCTTACAAAAAACTTCGTGATTCTCTGCCTTCAATAGGAACTAAAGTTAAATTAAAAAAACCTGTATTCGGTAGTCATGATGATGGAATTGTTGTAGGGGTGGATGTGTTGAATCAAAAAATCAGGATAGATATAGGTACCAGGGATTTGTTTATGGTTGGGCTCGACGATGTCGCAAAAGTCATGAGTAGGTCTATATCAACCGCTCCCGCAAAAGACCGTGAAGAAAAGGAGGATGATGACTCTGTAAATTAATAAAACATGTGGACTTATTTACTTATATTTTTGAGTTTACTTACACTTCTGCTGGTGTTCATTCACAGAACATACGTGGTTTTATTCAAAAAACATAATAATCGCGATGACTCCGCGGCCCTTGAAACGGACGACGCAAATGAGCCTGAAGAAAAAGAAAAAAAACGATTATCAAAAAAAGATAAAGAAAAAGTGCAGGAGTTTTATGAACACGCAATTACCATGATTAAAAGACGCGACCCGAAAGAAGCTGTTAAGTTTTTGGTAAAAACCTTAGCTGTGGATCCTGACTTCCTGGACGCTCAAAAACAACTCGGCATGTTGTATATTGATCAAAAAATGTGGGGAAAAGGCGCGGCTGTTTACGAGCATTTAGTTTCTGTGACAGGCGATCCTGTTGATTACAGTCATCTTGGCTTATGTTTGTACAGCAATGAAGACTTGGACGGAGCGGTAAATGCTTATCAAAACGCTATAAATCTTGACCCTGAACGCACTCAAAGATATATAAGCCTTGCACAAGTTTACAAGGAAGCCGGGAAACCTCAGCTCGGTCTTATA
>DAONBD010000064.1:0-3695 GCA_035401345.1 Candidatus Altimarinota bacterium | reverse complement strand
TATAGCCACTGCGAGATAGAATTGGGTCCTCAAGATCGTTCTGACGGAATCTATATCAAGTTTCCTTCTCAGTGCAATTGCGTCGAGAGTGAGGTCTGGGTTGGACAAATCAAACTTCCCTCCCGGATCAAGAGTTTTGCGAACGGCTATCTGTATTGAACGCATCATTGTTTCCAAAAGACGGATAGTTTCAGGTGTGGAATCCATGCCTTCGCTTAAAGTCGAAAACTGCGGTGTTTGTAAATCTGTCATAATAAAAATTAGAGCGCATTTTAGATCTAAAAAGGATTGTTGTCAAACGGCGTTTTTATGTGTAAACTCCGGAATGTTACGAGAGTTTATACGCAAACATAAATAAAAATATCGTGAAAAAGAAACTGCAAAACAACAAGGAGCCTGTTCAGTCAATAGCGATTCGACCAATTATGACCAAGTCGATCACTATTCAGTCGATGTGCGACACGAAAACATACGACATCGCGAAGACCGTCGCGCAAATTTTAAAACTCGAGCGCGAAGGTTGCGATCTTGTGCGTGTTTCCGTGCCAGACGAGGCGTCAGCAAAAGCTTTAAAAGAAATTAAAAAACGAATTCATATTCCGCTCGTGGCGGATATTCATTTCGATCCTCGCATGGCACTTCTGGCCATCGACAACGGTGCTGACAAAATTCGAATCAATCCGGGGAATATTGTGAAAAATTTAAAAAATGAAGACGAAGTCAGGATTTTAAAACAAATAATTGCTGCTGCGAAAAAGGCCAAAACCCCAATTCGCATTGGAGTAAATTCGGGCTCACTCGAAAAACATTTATTGGATAAACACGGAGGCCCAACCGCGAAAGCACTCGTCGCGTCGGCGATGAATTGGGTTAAATTTTTTGAATCTCAAAATTTCAAAAATCTCGTCATTTCGATCAAGAGCACGGACGTTCAAATCACGATAGCCGCGAACGAATTATTATTTAAACGCCTCAAGTCTCACGCGACCAAAACCGGTGGGCGTCCCTACCCTATCCATCTCGGCGTCACCGAAGCTGGTCCATTAATTTCCGGAGCGGTCAGAAACTCGGTTGCGCTTGGTACTCTGCTTCGCAAAGGTATCGGCAATACGATCAGAATTTCGCTCACGGAAGACCCTATTCTCGAATTGAAAGTCGCAAAAGAGTTGCTTAAGTCATTGGGGCTATACGACAAAGAGCCATATATTATTTCATGTCCGACATGTGCTCGTACGGAAATTGCACTAAAACCGCTTGTGCAAAAAGTCACAACGGAACTTGAAAAACTTCGCATTCAAAAACCGCTAAAAATCGCAATTATGGGATGTGTCGTCAACGGTCCAGGAGAGGCCCGCGAAGCCGATTTTGCGCTATTCGGTGGGAAGAAAATCGGCGCGATTTACGCCCACGGAAAGTTTATAAAATCAGTAGTGGAGAAAGACTTGGTCAAAGAATTTATCAAAGTAATTAAAGCGGAATTGAAATAAAAAAACTTTGCATTCAAAAAACACAAATTCAAAAGTTAAAATAGTCCAATTCATAAATGGAAAAACTACACAAAATAAAAGTTTTAATCCTCGGCTCTACAGGCTCAATCGGTACTCAAACGCTTGAGGTCATGTCCGGTCACGCTGATAAATTTCAAGTATTTGGACTTACCTGTAATTCAAATAAAAAACTTCTACAGGCGCAGGCCAAAAAATATAAAGTTCCAGGATCGAAAATTTGTGTGTCATCAGAAAATCAAAAGAAAATTTACGAGCTTATTAAAGACGAAAACGTGGATGTTGTCGTAAATGCTATTTCAGGGGCGGATGGACTAAAGCCAGCGATCGCAACGCTCAAAGCCGGTAAAATTTTAGCTCTTGCAAACAAAGAATCAGTTGTTTTGGACGGCACAAATTTAAAAAAACTGGAGAAAAAACACGCACGCAAAGGCGCGAAGATTCTTCCTCTCGATTCCGAGCATCACGCGATATTACGGCTTCTAGAGGCCGAAAATATGCAGGCTTTTGATTCGAAGAGGGTGTCGAAGATTATAATTACGGCATCAGGCGGACCGTTTTTTGGCTACGTAAAAAAACAACTCAAAAAAGTCACGCTAAAAGACGCACTCAATCATCCGAACTGGAACATGGGCCCGAAAATTACGATCGAATCGGCGACGTTATTGAACAAAGGGTACGAACTTATTGAAGCGCATTATCTTTTTAGTGCGCCACTGAAAAATCTTGACGCGATTATTGACCGCAAGAGTTTTGTACACGCGATTATTAAATTTAAAAATCCTAGAAAAACGCTGGCAATAGCCTATAAACCGGATATGAAAATAGTGATTGGAGATACCCTGTTAAAACTTCATTACGAAATATATGAGAAAAATACGAGCAAAAAATTTGCAAATAAAAAAATAAAAATTCTCGAGGGGGAAGTAATATCAAAATACAAATTTGACCAAATCGACCACAAAACTTTTCCCGCAATAAAAAACATTATTAAAGAGTTTAAAACTGGGAGAATTTATGATTTTTATAAACGCAAAGAAGAGACGATAGAGAGATTTCTCACAGGAGAGATTGCTTTTCATGAGTTGTTGTAGGAAAATGAACCCTACATTTAAATTACAAACATGATAACTCCTGTAAATATGAAAACCCCAATAGACATGCTAAGAGAGGGAGGTGATGAGGTTCTTAACACATTGCCGCCGGGAGCGTCTTTGGCAGAAGCGTTTATAGCTGTGGTCAATGAAAGTGGAAGCACTAGGAATCAAGTTTCTAAAGTTTTCGTTCCGAAAGGTGATGATTTCGCAGAAAAATAAACTAGATCCAAGTTGCAATTCCAACCTATATTTGGCACTATGAGTGCATGAATTACGCGATTATTTTAGCTGCGGGGCAGAGTCAAAGAATGGGTGAGGTTACAGATAAGTTGCTTGAAAAAGTAGCGGGGCATCCACTTTTGTATTACACGATTGCCGCTTTTAACGATCACGATAGGATAAATGCGGTAGCGGTAGTAGTGAGTGAAAAAAATCGGTCCGAAGTTACAAGGATAGCAAAAGAATACAAGTTTAAAAAAGTTCGTTTAATAACACTCGGAGGGCCTACACGTCAGGAATCTTTAACTCGAGGACTGTCTGCTTTGACTAAAAAAATCAAACCTAAAAAATCCGATTTAATAGTCGTCCACAATGGCGCAAATCCGATGGTCTCGTACAACGAAATTACAGAGGCGATCCAATCCGCGGAGGAACACGGTGCGTGTATAGTCGGTCA
This sequence comes from Candidatus Altimarinota bacterium, assembly GCA_035401345.1. Taxonomy (GTDB): domain Bacteria; phylum Patescibacteriota; class Gracilibacteria; order UBA1369; family LOWO2-01-FULL-3; genus DAONBD01. The sequence goes on along the minus strand of DAONBD010000064.1, from coordinate 417 downwards.
CAAAATCAACGATACGGTGAAGAAAATTAAAGGTAAATCAGTCACAGGAACTCTCAATCGCGAAAATCTTTTTGCGGCTCAAACTCCTCAAATTATAAATTTCGAATTACTTAAAAAAGCACTTGCGTATGGGGCAAGAAACAACATAAAAGCCACGGACGAAGCGATGTTGGTGGAGTTGTTGGGACACAAAGTTGTCACGGTTGAAGCGGACGAAAAAAACATAAAGATCACGACACAAGAAGATTTAAATCATTTGAAATTTTTACTCGGCGAAAACGAGAAACATTTCCGCGTAGGCATAGGTCAAGACAGCCATGTTTTTGAACACAACGAAGCCAGGGTCCATAAAAATTCCTCAGGGCAAAGCCAAAAAAGAGGTCTTGTTCTTGCGGGCGTTCATTTTCCGGATGAGCC
>DAONBD010000063.1:0-3736 GCA_035401345.1 Candidatus Altimarinota bacterium | reverse complement strand
TGGCCCATACATACAATCTCAACGTTTTGATTTATACAAAAAATACGCAGACGAATTGGTCGAAAAAGGACACGCATATTATTGCTTTTGCACACGTGAACGCCTCGACGAACTTCGAAAAAAACAGGAGTCATTGAAACAGGCAACGATGTACGACCGCCACTGCTGCACAATTCCATTAAGCGAAGCTCGCAAACGAGCAGAAGCCGGTGAACCACATGTCATTCGCCAGAAAATCCCGCACGAAACTTTGAAATTTAAAGATTTGATTCGCGGAAATGTTCAATTCGATGGAAAAACAATAGACGACCAAGTCTTGATCAAATCAGACGGCTTCCCAACATACCACCTCGCGAACGTCGTCGACGATCACTTAATGGAAATCACGCACGTAATTCGCGGTGAAGAATGGCTTCCTTCTACGCCAAAACATATATTCCTATACAATGCGTTCGGCTGGAAAGCCCCTGAATTCGCACACATTCCCCTACTCCTAAACAACGACAGAACTAAACTTTCAAAACGCCAAGGCGACGTAGCAGTAGAAGACTATATTCAAAAAGGATACATCAAAGAAGCAATTATCAATTTCGCAGCATTCTTGGGATGGCATCCTGGCGCAGGTGAGGAAACAGAAATTTTCTCCCTCACCGAACTTGAACAAAAATTCTCACTCGACCGAGTCCACAAGGCCGGCGCTATCTTCAACATAGAAAAACTCGACTGGTACAACTGGCAATGGCAAAAACGCATCTTCAATGAAAAAATGCAGACCATTGCAAAAGAAATCGACACAAACGTCGAAATCAACCAACCAAAACCAGGAGTATTCACTTACACATTCACATCAAACGAAAATCAAGAAAAATTCAGAGAAGAAAAAGCAAAAAACCTGAGAGAAATATGCGAAAAATATATTGCTGAAGAATTACTAAAAAAAGACGAAAAGCTTCTAAACAAAGCATTAATCCTCAACGAAGAAAAAATCATTAAAGAACCAAAAACGATCACCGAAAACATCACGTACTTCTTCGAACTGCCAACATACGACAAAATTCTTCTCACGAACGCAAAAATGAATGTAGATGAAGAACTCGCAAAATCATCAATCCAAAAAGCAACCGAAGTCCTCGATCAAATCACAGAAAAAGACTGGACCGAAGAAAATTTAAAAGAAAAATTACTCACGCTCATCCAATCACTAAATCTAAAAAACGGACAAGTACTTTGGCCACTCAGAGCAGCGCTAACCGGACAAGAATTTTCTCCCGGAGTTTTTGAAATGTTATGGGCGCTTGGTAAAGAAGAATCACTATCACGTCTAAAGAAAACTGCTATATAATTCAAACATGAACATCAACGAACTTACAGCAATTATTAAACATATCAAGAAGACATCACCATGTCCTTCTTGCAAAAAATTATACTCTATACAGGACATATCAATCCTCGCATCTACCAAACACGAGTGTCTCCTAGAGATGAGATGCAAATACTGCAAAAAAACATCATTATCAGATATAGTAGCCACACCAGTAAATAGAAAATCAAAATCGCCACAAGACACAGAAGTCCCGTTAATAAACCAAGTAATAAGAAACGGAATCACAAACGATGACATTCTCGACACAAAAAATTTCTTAAACAAATTCGACGGAAATTTCAAAAAACTTTTCTTTAAATAAAATACAATGAAAAAACACCTCATTCTCAAAACAATCACGCTCGCAATGGTAGTCATATCAACACTTACCGGTTGCACCGAAGGCATTAAAAAGGAAGCTGAAAACTTAAAAAATGACATCAATAAATCATACAAAAATGTAGCTGAAAAAAGCGAAAACATTAAAGTACAAGTAATAGATACTGTGAATAAAATAGAGGAAACTAAAAAAGACATAGAAGAAGCAAAAGAAGCAGTGGACAAAGTATTCGAATAAAATTATCAAACTAAGTGATGAAAATAAAAACAGCGCTCCACGTCCACGTAAAAGGAGATCCTATTGATAAAATCCCATATAATTTCAAGGAGTTAATCGATCATGCTTCAATTTTAGGATTCCAAGCAATAGCGATCACCTGCCACAAACATGTCTTCCCAATTTCAAAAGCAAAAAAATACGGTCAAAAAAAAGGCATACTTATAATCTCTGGAGCCGAAATCGAAATAGAAAACAAACACGTAATAATACTAAATCCTGCAAAAGAAGTTTTAAAAATAAAAACTTTTTCACAATTAAAAAAATATAAATCCTTTCACAAAAAATCTTTCATAATAGCCCCGCATCCGTATTACCCGATGACGAATTGTTTACACAAAAAACTCGAAAAAAACATCGATTTATTTGATGCAATCGAGTTTAATTATTTTTACACCGACTTAATTAATTTCAACAAAAAAGCGCTTAAAATAGCCCAAAAATACAACAAACCTGTAGTAGGAACCTCCGACTGTCACACCCTTAGAGTATTAGATTCAACATTTTCAGAAATAGAAATACCCAATTCTTCACAACTCACTGAAAAACTTTTATTCAATGCAATCAAGTCAAACCGCATTAACGTAATAACGCAACCTTTATCCGCATTCAAATGCGCATCTATATTGATAGAGATGCTAAAAATGTAATATAATCGCATCATATTTCCACCTCAAAAATATGAAGCACTTTTTAAAACAAGTTCACGCATCCGCAAAAAAGGATCCAAAAAGAATTGTATATTCTGAAGGAGACGAACCACGCACTCTCACAGCAATACAAGAAATTTTAGCTAAAGGTATCGCCTACCCAATATTGATTGGTGACCCAAGAAAAATAAAAGCAAAAGCAAAGAGTTTGAACTTATCAATCGATTGGGACAAAGTTAAAATTGTTAATCCGAAAACATCAAAATTAACAGAGAAATACGCTCAGGCTTTTTATGAAGCGCGCAAAGGGAAAGGAGCTGAATTAAAAAAAATAAGAGAACTGCTTGTAAGCCCAAAAGGAATATATTATTTCGGCACAATGATGCTTTATTCTGACGATGCGGATGGCGTTGTATCCGGAGCAATAGCATCCACAGGAGACACGATCAGACCAGCTCTTCAATTAATAAAAACCAGAGAAAAATTTCATAAAGTGTCCGGAATATTTTTCATGATATTGGAAAAAAGACTTCTATTATTCGCAGATGCGGCCGTGACGATAGAACCGGACGCACACGACCTCGTAGACATCGCGGAAGACACAGCAAGAACAGCAATAACATTTGGCTTGAAACCAAAAATTGCATTTTTATCATTTTCAACAAAAGGATCTTCAGATCATCCAAATTCAGACAAAGTCAGAAGAGCGGTAGAAATGATAAAATATCAATATCCGGATCTCGTAGCAGATGGAGAAATGCAGGTTGACGCGGCACTGGTCCCAAAAGTCGCAGCAATAAAATGTCCAAATTCCCCCATTCAAGGAGACGCAAACATTTTAATTTTTCCAAGCCTTGAAGCCGCAAACATAGCATACAAACTCGTAGAAAGATTGGCGGGGGCCTTTGCTATCGGACCGCTTTTACAAGGACTAAAAAAACCAGTAAACGATCTGTCTCGCGGATGCAGTGCAAAAGACATAGTAGATGTCACAGCATTCACAGTAGTACAGGCACAAGGCGCATGCGTATATTGCAAGTAATACAATTTTAAAATGAAAATTTTAGTAATAAATTCTGGTTCTTCATCGTTAAAATACCAGATTTT
>DAONBD010000062.1:0-3819 GCA_035401345.1 Candidatus Altimarinota bacterium | reverse complement strand
GAAAAATCAACCTCGGGAACGCGGGAACCGCACTCAGATTTCTCACCGCCTTCGCAGCCGCAACCGGCAAAGAAGTGATAATAACAGGCTCAAAACGAATGCAAAAGCGTCCGATCGAAGACCTAGTAAAAGCTTTAAATAAGCTCGGATGCAAAGTTGAAAGCACAAATGGTTGTCCACCGGTAAAAATTCACAAATCAGACTTTCTAGGCGGAGAAACTGAAATTTCTGGAAGCAAAAGTAGTCAGTTTTTATCGGCACTTTTGATGATAGCACCTCTGGCTTTCAACAAAGTTGAAATTGCTCTAACAGGAGAAAAAGTATCGGTGCCATACATAGAAATGACATTAAAAATGATTGAAGAATTTCAAAAAGAACCGAAAGAATTTTTCATCGAAGGAGATGCGTCATCAGCATCATACTTAGGAGCCTATGCGTTACTGCGCAATATCGAATTACAGATAGAAAACCTCTCAGAAAAATCGATCCAAGGCGATATCGCGTTCCTGAAATACTTAAAGAAAATGGAAACAAAAACAGGTGACATAATAAAACCGCTTGGACTTGTAGACATGAACGCAACACCAGACCTCGTTATGACATTTGCAATACTCGCAGCATGCGCAAACGGCACAACGAAAATCACAAATATCGCTAATTTGAAAATCAAAGAATCTGATAGAATAGCTGTGCTTGAAAAAGAATTAAAAAAACTCGACGTAGACGTCCGCACAGGCACAAATTTCATAGAAATCAAAAGTATCGGGAAGACCGCTTTGATCGAGAAAAACGCTCGCAAACACATCACAATCGAAACATACGACGACCACAGAATAGCAATGGCGTTTGGAGTATTAAAAAAGACAATTCTACCACGCCTCATTATCAAGAATCCGTCCGTAGTCAGCAAAAGTTACCCTGAATTTTGGTCGGACTTAAATCGCTTGAACAAACAAATTCGTCTAAATAAAACAAAATAAATCACACACAAAATGAATTTCAAAAAATCAATCTGGAATATAGGATTCTTCAACGGCTTCGTAAAAATGTTCGCATACGCAACAAGTTTTTTCTGGGCGGTTTATTACAACGCACTCGGATTCTCGGGCGTAGAAATAGGGCTTATCACAGCCATTTTCTCAATCACAGGTTTTGTCACGATTCTTCCGTCCGGCTTCATCAACGACAAAATTAAATCAAAAAATCTCATCACGCTCGCACTACTTTTACTCGCAACTCAATGCTTCGGAATTAGTCAATTTCACACATTCCCCGCCATAGTTTTATTCACAGCAATAGGAGGAATCGGCTACAATTTATACACGACTTCAATGGACAGCCTTTTCTATAAATCGATGGAAAAACACGACGTCACAAAGCGCATCGCAACATTTCAAGCGCTAAATTATTTATTTTTGGGAGCCGGTGTAATACTTGGAGGCAAAATCCTAAATGCCAGTGAAAATATGACTGAAATTTTCAAAACATTAATCACTATAACAGGTTCGGGATACGCGATTTTTACGATAGTTTCATTCATACTTCCAAAAAGCATCACAACCAACTTTGAATTTATTAAATACAAATCAGACATCCTCAATCCAAAAGTGCTGTTTTTTATGCTTATAATGTTTTTATTCGCATTTCATTTCGGTGCAGAAAACACAAGTTATGGATTGTTTGTAAATAAAACTCTCGGGCTTTCAAAAGAAAATGCGGGGTTGTACATGGGGTTTGCGATACTTTCAATGGGAATCGCATCAATTTTCTTCTCAAATTTATTAAAAAAATTGAACGTCAAAACAGTCTTGTATACAGGCCTTTTACTCTCAGGAGTCGGGCATATATTCATGACGACAACATCAAATCCCTACATATCTTTTGGTTTTCGTGCAATGCATGAAATAGGAGACGCGGCGATGTTTGTATTTCTCGCATTCGGCATCAGTCAAATATTTAGCAAAGAACGCGTCGGTGGGAATGCGAGCGTTTTTACATTTATACAGATCATCGGAGGAGCTGTAAGCAGTATGATATTTGGCCCTCTGGGAGCTCGTTATGGATACGATATACCTCTTGTAATCACAGGTGTCACATTACTGCTTTCGCTTTTAATGATAATACTTTTTAATAAAATGGTTTTCCAGAAAGATTAATTTTTTAATTATGAACATAGTTCTCACAGGCATGCGCGGATCGGGGAAAAGCTACTATGGCAGAAATCTTGCCAAACTTCTTGGCTGGAAATATTTGGATACAGATGAAATGATTGAAAGTGAGCAAAATTCAACCATCACAGAAATTGTCCAAAAACACGGTTGGAATCACTTCCGCAATCTGGAAAACGAGCTTTGCAAAAAAATCGCAGGCATCGATAGAAATGGTCTCGATGAGTACGTGATTTCCACAGGAGGCGGACTAATCATAGATCGTGAAAATGAAGAGCTCCTAAGACAAAACGGAAAAATAATTCTCCTTTATCGCGATATAGAAAAATGCGCAGAATTAATTTTGAACGGTCACAAAAAAGACAAACGTCCATCACTCACCGGACGAGATATCCAAGACCCGAACGAATTAATAAAAGAACTAGAAGAAACTTGGAACACACGTGAGAAACGCTACCGACAAAGCGCGGATCTAATCGTAGATGTGACAGAAGAGAAAGATCCAGCTGAGATACTGGAAATGCTGGAAAATATTTAAGCCTTTTTCCTAAGTAACCATCCCGCATCAATCCCCTTCCCAATATTCACCCACACATCTTTATCCCCTCCATGTGCCACTTCAACCGGCTCATTTTTTAGATTAAAAATTGCCTTAACTTTAGTAAATTTATTCTCACACGGAGTAATTATCTCAACCTCATCCCCTATTTCAAACCTGTTTCGGACCTCAACGCGACACAGACAATTCGCGCCAGAACCTTTTATCTCCCTCACAATTCCAAGAAATTTAAACGCAGATTCAGAAGAATTTTTATCAAATTTCACGTTATCTTTTCCAGGAAATCCTTTTAAGAAACCAGGAATATAGCCGCGATTCGAAATCTTATTTAACTCTATCAACAATTCTTTATCAAACTTACGACCAGCCACCATATCATCGATCGCCTTTCTATAAGCCTTCGATACGACAGCGAGATAGTAAATTGTCTTATTTCTGCCTTCAATTTTGAATGAAGTAATCCCGGCATCCCAAAGCTGCTTCAAATACTCGATCGCACAATTATCACGCGAATTCATAATATAAGTTCCTTCGTCATGCTCTTCGATCGGCATAAACTCGCCTGGACGCTCTTCCTCCTCGAGGTACATCTTATATTTCCATCGGCAAGAATGCGCACAAATCCCCTGATTTGCATCTCTTCCAGTCATATAAGCCGACAACAAACATCGTCCGCTATAAGCCATACAAATCGCCCCGTGTACAAAAACTTCGAGTTCAATATCAGGAACTTTCGCATGAATCTCCGCAATCTCCTCCAACATCAATTCCCTAGGCAAAATCACACGCACAATGCCCTGCTTCTTCCAAAATTCAACCGCCCTATAATTCAAAGTATTCGCTTGCACAGACAGATGTAGTACAGCTTCTGGATAAACTTCCTTAGCAATATCGATCACACCAGGATCCGCAATAATCAGTGCGTCCGGTTTCACTTCATCACGCAAAAATTCCATATATTTCTTGAATGATTCAACTTTGTTATTTCGTGGAAAAATATTAACAGTTATATAAATCTTGATCTCACGCTTATTTTTCTTGGCTTGAGCACGCACCCATTTAATATTTTCAAGAAAAGATTTCTTATCAAAA